>JAMWZF010000066.1 GCA_024304875.1 Paracoccaceae bacterium | reverse complement strand
TAAAGAGCGGCAAGACCCCCGACGACGATCCGAAGCCGGGCAAGGGGGACGCCGAGGTGGTCAGCCTGGACAAGTTCCGCAAGCCCTGACCGCCGCCGCCAGGAAAAGCTGCGACGTCACGCAAAAAGGGCGCCCGATCAGGCGCCCTTCAATCGTTTCGATGACCCGGACGGTCAGGCCGACTTGCGGCGCCCGACGGCCACCAGGCCACCCAGACCGGCAACCAGCAGCCAGGCGGCGGCAGGAAGCGGAACCGGCGTCACGGCCAGCGGGTTCTGCGCGATCAGCTCCGCCCCGCCAAAGTTCGTGGTGCCCTCGCCGGCGGCCGGCTCGTTGTTGAACTGGAACGACGTCGGCGCATCGGACTGGTAGCGGACGAAGAAGCTGTCGAACAGCTTGCCCGGGCTGTAGAGCGTCTCGATCTCGAACGTGCTGCCGAACGAGTCGAAGGCGCTGACGTCGCCGGCCCATTCGCCGGGAGCCAGCGGCTCCGCGTAGTAGAAGCCCGTCACGACGCCGAACTTGGTGCTCGGGCGGGTGAAGAACGTGAAGAGGTCCGAGGTGTTGTACTGGACCCCGGCCTCCGCGCCGCCGCTGACCCCCAGAAGTCCGAGGTAGGAGCCATCGCCGAGGTCGTACAGGATCTTGCCTGTGCCCCCGCCCGCGATCGTGATGTTCCACTCGCTGACGGGCGCGGCAGAGACTGCACCCCCGGCAAGACCGAACGAGACGGCCAATGCCGCAAGAAACTTTTTCATGTCATCCCCTTAAGGTGTTGACGCCAACAAGATGCGCTGACCGATGTGTATCACACGATACCTGCGCTACAACGCGTGACATAGCCCGTTGACGCTACGGGAAAAGGAAACAATTCGTTTTTAAATCGGGCCAATAACCCCCGACGCCGACCGGGCGCCGCTCCCTCTTCGCGGCCGAGGCAATTGCCTTGACCGGACAGCGTCGCTAGACGGACCGCACCACACCGCCAATGGAGCGTCACATGACCGCCGCGACCCGTACCGAGACCGACAGCTTCGGCCCCCTCGAGGTGCCCTCCGACAAGTACTGGGGCGCGCAGACCCAGCGGTCGATCATGAATTTCCCCATCGGGTGGGAGACGCAGCCCGTCGCCGTCGTCCGCGCCCTCGGCGTGATCAAGCAGGCCTGCGCCGAGGCGAACAAGAACCTCGGCAAGCTCGACCCCGAGATCGCCGACGCGATCATCGAGGCGGCCTCCGAGGTCGTGGCAGGCAAGCTCGACGACCACTTCCCGCTGGTGGTCTGGCAGACCGGCTCGGGCACCCAGTCGAACATGAACGCCAACGAGGTGATCGCCAACCGCGCGATCCAGATCCTCGGCGGCGAGATCGGCTCCAAGGACCCGGTGCACCCGAACGATCACTGCAACATGGGCCAGTCGTCCAACGACACCTTTCCCACCGCCATGCACATCGCCACCGCGATGACCGCCCGGCACATCACGCTGCCCGGCCTCACCAAGCTGGCCGAGGCGCTGGAAGCCAAGGTTCAGGAGTTCGACGGCATCATCAAGATCGGGCGCACCCACACGATGGACGCCACACCCCTGACCCTGGCGCAGGAATTCTCGGGCTACGCCCACCAGGTCCGCATGGGCATCGCCCGGATCGAGGGCGCCCTGCCCCGGATCTACGAACTGGCGCAGGGCGGCACCGCCGTCGGCACCGGCCTCAACACGCCCGAGGGCTGGGGCGAGACCGTTGCCGGCAACATGGCCCGGATCACCGGCGTGCCCTTCGTCACCGCCCCCAACAAGTTCGAGGCGCTCGCCGCCCATGACGCCATGGTCGAGATGTCGGGCGCGGTGAAGACCGTCGCGGCGTCCCTGTTCAAGATCGCCAACGACATCCGCCTCCTCGGCTCCGGCCCCCGCTGCGGCCTGGGCGAGCTGATGCTGCCAGAGAACGAGCCGGGGTCCTCCATCATGCCGGGCAAGGTGAATCCCACCCAGTGCGAGGCGATGACCCAGGTCTGCGCCCATGTCTTCGGCAACGACGCCGCCGTCGGCTTCGCCGGCAGCCAGGGGCATTTCGAACTGAACGTCTACAAGCCGATGATCGCCTACAACGTGCTGCAGTCCATGCAGCTGATCGGGGACGCCTGCGTGGCCTTCACCGACAACTGCGTGGTGGGGATCAAGGCCGACGAGGAGCGGATCGCGAAGATCATGCGCGAGTCGCTGATGCTGGTGACGGCGTTGGCGCCCGAGATCGGCTACGACAACGCCACCACGGTCGCCAAGACGGCCCACAAGAACGGCACCACGCTGAAGGAAGAAGCGGTCGGCCTCGGTTTCGTCACCGAAGAGCGCTTCGACGAGGTCGTGCGCCCCGAGAAGATGATCGGCCCGAAATCCTGACCGGGCTGCACCCCGCGTCCGGCGGTGTACCCGGCCGGGCCGGACCGAAATGCGTTTTCTGGCCAGAATGAAGATGGGGAGCGAGCGCCTGCTCCTTCATTCTGGCGGAAAAACGCAAATCCGCACCCTGGACCCGGAACGAAGGCCCGAGGCAGGCGAGCGCCCGGTGGGTCTTGACCCCGGGCCCCGCCCGAAGAGATTGACGACATGACCCAGGTGACCAACCTCAACCGATTCCGAAAGGACAGGGCCCGCGCCGAGAAGCGGGCCACGGCAGATGCCAATGCGGCGAAACACGGTATGACCAAGGCCGAGCGCCTGCGCCTCGCCCGCGAGGCGGAGAAGGCGCGCAAACACCTCGATGGCCTGAAGTTCGAGGATGAGTGACCTGCGCCCGGTCAAGCACTCGCTGACCCTGCGGGGCCACCGGACCTCGGTCTCCCTCGAGCCCGAGTTCTGGGACGCCTTCCGCACCCTGGCCCGTATCGAGGGTGTGCCCCTGAACGAACTAGCTGCCCGAATCGACGAAGGCCGCGGTGCGGACCGCGGCCTCGCTTCGGCCATCCGGGTGTATGTGCTCGAGGCCGTTCAGGCGCCGTAGAGGGCCCGGCGCACGGTATCGAGGTCCGCGCGCTCCTGCGCTTCGGTAACCTCGTTCCGTGCGGCCCGGGGGGCAAGATCATGCTTGAACAAAGACATCAACTCGTCCGCCGTCACTTTCGTCTCGCCCGGAGTCGGCGCCGGCTGGCCCTTCGACTGGCGCACGATGGAAATGATCGAATCGATGGTCCGCGACAGGCTGTGCCCGATTTGTGGCGTCCCTTCCATTTCTTGCATTCTCATCATGGCGCGTCTCCGGTCCGATACGTCATCGTCGGCCCCCACCGACCCGCCATATTTAGCACCTCGCGGGGGATGTGAATGCCCCCAATCGGCCCCAATTCTGCCCATATTTTCGCGGCAGTAGATTTAACTATCTGATCTATATGCGAATTTCCGATCCGGCAGGCCGCCGCAACCTCGCCCTTTTTTTGTCGAAGTTCAGGATGTCGCCCGATCGGTGATTTCAAATCGGGATCAATGACCGGTATTGGGCCGAATTGTTCACGGTAAACGCGGGGGGCGCATCAGATTGTGTCGCGTCTGGGGCGGAATCGGAGCCAGATTCCCTCGGCTGCCCGCACCGTCAGATGGGCAACCGGGCGGGGCACCCGGCCCGCGACAGGCTCGATCACGAAGTCCCGTGCGATCAGAGCCGGCAGCAGCACCCCCTCGACCATGGCGAATCCCGCCCCGGTGCAGACACGGGGCCCGGACGAGAACGGCATGTAGGCCTCGCGCTGGCCCTGCCTGCCGGACTCGGTCTGCCAGCGGGCCGGGTCGAAGTGGTCGGGCCGGTCCCAGAGCCGGCTCTGCCGGTGCAGGTGCCAGGGGCTGAGAACGATCTGCGCCCCCTTCGGCACCGCCCGGTTCCGGAACGTCTCGGCCTTCGTCGCCTCGCGCACCATCATCGGCACCGGCGGGTAGAGGCGCAGGGCCTCGCGGAAGACGTCGCGCGTGATCCGCAGCTTCGACAGGGACGCGAAGGTCCCGTCCAGCGCCGCCGCCTCCGCCGCGACCTTGTCCTGCCAGTCGGGATGCGTCGCCAGCAGGTAGAGCGTCCAGCCGAGGGCCGAGGCCGAGGTCTCGTGCCCGGCGAGGAAGAAGATCGCCACCTGGTCCACCATTTCGCCCGGCGAGAACCGCGCGCCGGTCTCGGGGTCCGTCGCCGTCATGATCTTGGTGGCGAGGTCGTCCGGGGCCTCTCCGGCGTCGATCTCCGCCTGTCGCCGGTCGACCAGTCCGCCGATCAGATCCCGGATCCGCCGCGCCGTCTGCTTCGTCTGGCGCGAATGGAACCGCGGCATCCAGGCCGGCCCCCGGACGAAGGCGGCGAGGTTCAGGATCGGCTGCGAGCGCTGATGCGCCTTGAAGGTCTCGAAGACATCCCAGGCGGTGGCATCCTCGATCGGCAGGGAAAACAGGGTGCGGAAGATCACGTCGGCGGTGACGTGGCTGGCCTCGGGCTCCACGTCCATCGCGCCGCCCCCGGCCCGGGCGTGCAGCCGCCCCAGCATCCCCTGCCCCGCGGCCCACATCGCCGGCCAGGTGTCCTTCAGCCGCCCGCCCTCGAAGGCCGGGTCGATGATCCGCCGCTGCCGCCTCCAGACCGCGCCGTTGGTGAGGAAGACCGACCTGCCGAGAAGCGGCCGCAGCCCCGCGCCGATCCGGTCCGACTTGGGGAAATCCTCCGGCCGCTCGGTCAGCACCGTCTTCACGAGGGCCGGATCGTTGACAAGGAAGGACCGGAAGAAGGGCGTCCGGAATTCCGCCATCCACGCACGGTAGAGCTTCTCGGGCTGCGCCGAGAGGATGTCGCGCCGGAACAGGCGCAGGTAGCGCAGGAGCGAGACCTTCTCGGGACGGGAAGGCGGCTTCGGCGGCAGCGTGTCCGTCACGCGGCGACGCTCGTGTACTTGCTGGCGGGCACGTCGATCCGGCTGTGGGAAGGCTTGCGGCCCGCGTACCGCGCGGCCAGCGTCTGCGGCCCGGCGGTGATCTGGAAGTAATCATAGTCCCGCGGCCGGTCGAAGGCGCAGAGGTACTGGAAATGCAGGCGGAAGAACCGCCAGCGCAGCTCCTGCCAGCGGGCGGGGCTGAGGCTCTGGGTGAAGGCGGCGCTGAGGATCAGGGGCCAGCGCTGGCCCGACTTCGGCGCCACGCCCGACACGGCCACCGGATCGCAGAGCGCAAAGGCGCAGCCGTCCCCCGGCGCGGTGACGTCGACCCAGGTCAGCTCGTCCCTTGTGCTGAGGTACATCAGGTCCGCCCGCAGCCGATGCGCGCCCCTCAGGAACGACACCATCGGCACCACCTGCCCGAGGCTGAGAAAGCCCAGCACCGGTCCGTCCCGCCTCACCCGCCCGTCCCGGATCAGGTCGGCGAGGATGGAGACACCGAGGTGGGCGCCCGAGGAGTGGCCGACCACCAGCACCTCGTCCAGGCTCTCGTCCCTCAGGGCCGCGGCGATGGTGTCCCCGAACTCCCCCATTCGCGCCTCGAGCTCGGGCGGGTTGGCGCCGTTCCACCGGGCCGAAAAGGCGTAGTCGTGCATCAGGTAATGGGCGAAGAACTGGCCGTCCTTCTTCTTGAACCACCGCAGGACCCCCGTGGCCACGGCGGCGAAGACGGCCAAGCCGAGGGCGGCGTCCAGCCAGCCCGGCAGGGTGACAAGAAGGGTCGGCAGCGCCGTGATCCACCGGGCGGCGAGGGCGCCGGCGACCAGGGCGAGCAGCAGTTGAAGCAACAGCATCCCCACCGGGTAGAGCGCCGCGATCACCGGCCCCTTGCGCAGCCACATCAGGCGGCGAAGCGCGCCGCTGGCGATGTAGGTCCAGGCGGTGCGGGCCAGCTGGGCATAGGTCGCCGGGATGGAATTCGACATCGAGGTGCGGACGATGTCGGACCAGACAAGGACCTCGACATCGGCCTGGGTCTCGGCTCCGTCGATCCTCGCCGCGACGTGCCAGCCATAGGGGCCGCCGTCCCGCTTTGGCCTCTGGGAGATCTGGTAGCCGCTGATTTCGGCCTGCGCGGCGCTTTCCTTGCGGTACAGCTCGCGGTAGCGCCGGGGGTGAAAGGGATCGTAGCCGGGGATGTAGAACACCTTCCGGCGACGCACGGGGGCGCTGGTGTCTGTCTCCGTCACGGCCTGTCGCCCTTGCCTCGATGCGCATAGTCTAACCCGGGAGCGTGGCGAAAATAAGCCGGCACGTGCCCGGCCCGGAAGCGGGTGGTGGGTCGGGACCAACCTCACACAAGCGGCGTGCACCGACCCGAGTGCGCGAGAGCCCGAACCGGTCGCATCTGCGTTTTTCTGCCAGAATGAAGATGCAAGACGCGCCTCTCCTTCATTCTGGCCAAAAAACGCATCTCTGCACCTGCCCGATCAGCCCCCCGTGAGGTGGATCCTGACCCACCCCGCTATCCCAGCAGGGCAAGCGCCGGGAAGGCCTCCAGCAGCCAGAAGGCGAAGGCCGAGAACTGGCCGGTGATCATCATCAGCCCCACGGTCCAGAGCATCAGCCCCGAGATCCGCTCGATCACCCCCATCCGCGCCTTCATCCAGCCCATCAGCCCGGTCATGGACGGGAAGAAGGCCGCCACCAGCAGGAACGGCAGCCCGAGGCCCACCGCATAGACCCCGAGAAGCACCGCCCCCTTGCTCACTTCCGCCTCGGAGGCCGCGAGGCCGAGGATCGCGCCCAGGATCGGGCCGAGGCAGGGGGTCCAGCCGAAGGCGAAGGCGAGCCCCAGAACGTAGGCCCCCACGGCCGAGCCCCCCCGGTCGCCGGCCTGGACCCGTGCTTCGCGGTCCATGATCCCGATGCGGAGGATATGCAGGAAATGCAGGCCGAAGATCATGATGACCACGCCCGCCCCGATCAGGAACCAGTCCTGGTAGCGCAGAAGGGCCCGGCCCACCCCCGAGGCCACGGCGCCGAGGATGACGAAGACCGTCGAGAGCCCCAGCACGAAGAACCCCGCGGTCAGCAGCGCCCGGCGGCGGGCGGCGCGAGCCTCGGCCATCTCGGTCACCGACACGCCGCTCATATAGGCCAGGTACGGCGGCACGACCGGCAGGACGCAGGGCGAGAGGAACGACAGGATGCCGGCGACGAGGGCAATCGCCATCGCCGGCAGCAGGGTCGCGTCCATGAAGGTCTCGATCGTCGGCATGGGGGCCTTTCGCGGTCTGCCAGAGCCTTATCCCGTTCGTGCGCCCGGGTCACGAGCCTTGGCGTCACACCCGCGTCAGCGCGGACTCTGGACATCGCCGCGCCGGGCGGCGAATGCTCGGATCATGACCGACGCCGATGCCGACCTCGACGCCCGCGGGCTACTCTGCCCCCTGCCCGTCCTCAAGGCGCGCAAGCGGCTGCAGGCGCTCGCGCCGGGCCAGACCCTGCGCATGCTGGCGGACGACCCCGCCGCCGTGATCGACGTGCCGCACTTCTGCGCCGAGGCGGGCCATGCCCTGGTCGGGACGGGCCAGGAGGACGGCGCGCAGGTCTACCTCATCCGCAAGGGCTGAGACGAAAAAGGGGCCGCCGCGGCGACCCCCTTCCCTGTTCATGGTGGCCCGGCCGTCAGCGGCCGAGGTTCCACCAGCCACGGCGCTTGGGCTTGTCCTCGGCCTGCGGGGCAGGCTCGGGGGCGGCATCGGCGGTCGCATGTTCCGGCTCGGGCCGGGGTTCGGCCTCCGGTGCGGCCTCCGGCTCGGGCGCCGCGGCGCCGCTCGGCGCGGCCTCCGGCTCGGAGACCTCCGCGGGCGCCTCGATTTCGGCCACCGCGGGCTCGGCCGGAGTCTCTTCGGCCACCGCGGGCGCGGCCGGCGTCTCGACCGGGGCGCTCTCCTCGGCCTTTGCCTTGGTCTTGCTGGAGCTGCGGCGGCGCGACCGGCTGGCCGGCTTGGGTGCCTCGGCTTCGGCATCCGCCTCGGCGGCCGGCTCTTGCGCCGGGCGCGCTTCGGCGTCGGGAGCCGCTTCGACAGGAGCCGCCGTCTCGGTCTCGGGGTCCGCCGTCTTCTTGCTGCGCGACCGGGTCCGCTTGCGCTTGGGCTTGTCGGCCTCTTCGCCGGCCGTCTCGGCATCGGCCCCGGCGGCGGCCGTCACTTCGGCGGCGGCCTCCGCAGGCGCGTCGTCCTTCGGCGCATCCTCGCCGGAGGCAGCGTCCTCCTGCACCTCCTGACCGTCCTGCGACTGGGTCTCCTGCCCCTCGCCGTTGCCGCTGCCGGACTTCCGCCGACGGCGCCGGCGGCGGCGCTTCTTGGGCTTGTCCGAGGGCGTCTCCTCGGCCTCGGGCGCCGGAGGCGCGGAGTGCACCTCTTCGGCCTCGGCCTCGACGACGTCCTCCTCGGTGTAGTCGTCCTCGTCCTCGTAGCCGCCCATGTCGGTCGAGATCACCGGTGAGACGACCTCGGCGACGTTGCGGGTCGCGGTCTTGAACTTCTCGAGCGCGTAGTCGGGGGCCACCAGCGCAGGGTCCCCCTCGATCCGGACGGCAAGGCCGTAACGGGCCTCGATCCCGGCGATATGCTCGCGCTTGTGGTTGATCAGGTAGTTGGCGATGCCGACGGGGGCCCTGACGAGGACCTCCCTCGACTTGCCACGCACGCCCTCTTCCTCGATCTGGCGCAGGATGCCGAGGGCGACGTTGTCGTCGGACCGCAGCAGGCCGGTGCCGTGGCAATGCGGGCAGGGCTGGGTCGTGGCCTCGAGCATGCCGGGACGCAGCCGCTGGCGCGACATCTCGAGCAGGCCGAAGCCCGAGATCCGGCCCACCTGGATGCGGGCGCGGTCGGTCTTGAGCTTGTCCTTCAGGCGCTTCTCGACGGCGGCGTTGTTCTTGCGCTCGTCCATGTCGATGAAGTCGATCACGATCAGACCGGCAAGGTCGCGCAGGCGCAGCTGGCGGGCCACCTCCTCGGCGGCCTCGAGGTTGGTCTTGAGCGCGGTCTGCTCGATCGAGCCTTCCTTGGTCGCCCGGCCGGAGTTCACGTCGATGGCGACCAGCGCCTCGGTCACGCCGATCACGATGTAGCCGCCCGAGGGCAGCTGGACGGTCGGGTTGAACATGCCGCCGAGATAGCTCTCGACCTGGTGGCGGGCGAAGAGCGGCATCGGCTCGGTATAGGGTTTCACGTTCTTGGCGTGGGACGGCATGATCATCTTCATGAAGTCCTTGGCCGTCCGGTAGCCGGCCTCGCCCTCGACGATGACCTCGTCGATCTCCTTGGAATAGAGATCGCGGATCGACCGCTTGATGAGGTTGCCCTCCTCGTAGATCGGCGCGGGCGCGATGGACTTCAGCGTCAGCTCGCGGATCTGCTCCCAGAGGCGCTGAAGGTACTCGTAGTCGCGCTTGATCTCGGTCTTGGTGCGCTGGCTCCCCGCGGTGCGGATGATCAGGCCCGCGCCGTCCGGCACCTCCATCGAGGTGGCGATCTCCTTGAGCTTCTTGCGGTCCGCGGCATTGGTGATCTTGCGCGAGATGCCGCCGCCCCGGGCGGTGTTCGGCATCAGGACGCAGTAGCGCCCGGCCAGGCTCAGGTAGGTGGTCAGGGCCGCGCCCTTGTTGCCGCGCTCTTCCTTGACGACCTGGATCAGGAGGATCTGGCCGGTCTTGATGACTTCCTGGATCTTGTACTTCTTCGGCCGCGGCTTGCGCACCGGGCGGTGGTCCAGCGCATCGTCGTCGTCGGCGACGCTCTCGATGGTATCGTCGCGGTCGGCGGCAGTGGCTTCCTCGGCGTCGTCGTCGTAGTCGCCGAGCGGCTTGACGTCCTCGCTGCTGTCACCGGCGGCGGGGGTGTCGACCGGGGTCTCGCCCACGGTCTCCATCGGGCTCGAGCCCTCGGGGGTATCGACGCTGTCGTCTGCGTCGTCCTCGCCGAGGTCGATGGTCTCCATGCCCGAGGGATCGGCACTCGTGGTGGGATCCTGCGTCGCCGCATCGGCCGCCTTGGAGCGGGACCGCGAGCGCGACCGCGAGCGCGATTTCTTGGGCTTCTTCTCTTCTTCCTCGGCCTCGGCGCGCATGGCCTCGGCATAGGCGCGTTCCTCGGCGATCAGCGCCTCGCGGTCGGCGATCGGGATCCGGTAGTAGTCCGGATGGATTTCCGAGAAGGCGAGGAACCCGTGGCGGTTGCCGCCGTAATCCACGAAGGCCGCCTGGAGCGAGGGCTCCACCCGGGTCACTTTCGCGAGGTAGATGTTGCCGGCTAGCTGACGCTTGGCCTGGGCCTCGAAGTCGAATTCCTCGACCTTGTTTCCGTCCACCACCACGACGCGGGTTTCCTCCGCGTGGGTGGCGTCGATGAGCATTTTCTTTGCCATGTTGTCCGTCTGCACGCGGCTGCCGCCGGGTCCCTCTGGGAGGCCGGCCAGGATTGCGCGTGTCTGTCAGGGGCGATGCCGGGCGGGCGACAGGAGAGAGGCAGGCCTGACGGCCCCGTCCTCTTCGATACCTGTGCCGCACTGCCGCGCATCGCGTTTCTTCTCCGGGCCGGTGCGGCGCGATGTGGCCGCCCTGCCCTCTCTCGCGCCCCGGCTCGGCGCATGTGGCGCCGGTGTCCGGGGCTGTTCGGTTGGGCCCTCGGGCCCGATTCTCCTGTCCGTGGCGGCGAGGCGCTCTGCCCCTTGTCGCACCCGGTCAGTGAAACTGTCATCCGGTGCGGAACGGGTCCGCAGCCGTTCCCCTACATAGGTCGGGACCGGGGGCGAAGACAATGGCAAAAGCGACGGTCCGACGCCATGCGCGCACAACCTGAGGTTACTTGCGGCGCGGTTTCTGCCCGGTAACCGGTCAGCAGCCCTGCCCTTCCGGGGCAGGCAGATCCACCAGCCTCAGGGCCTCGGCGAGGGTGCCCGCGGCCTGCTGGCCAAGCTCCGGCAGAGGCGTCGGAGGGCGCAGGTCCGGCACCTGAACCGCCCGGCAGCCCGCCGCCACCGCCGCCGCAATGCCCCGGTCGCTGTCCTCGAAGGCGGCGCAGCGGCGCGGATCGAGGCCCATCGCGTGCGCCGTCTCGACGTAGGGGGCCGGATCGGGCTTGTTGGCACCGACCTCGTCACCGCCGGTGACACGCTCGAAATGGTGGGCGATGCCGGCGATCTTCAGGTGATGCCGGGCCCTGTCGCCGTAGGTCGATGTCACGACGGCCATGCGCACACCGGCGGCGGCGAGCGTCTGGAGGCAGGCCCCGACGCCGGGCCGCAGCGGCACCCCGCCCTCCACCAGCCGGTCGAGGCGCGCCTCCCAGTCCGCCCAGACCGGCGCGACGTCGGTCCCCGGCAGGAAGGCCGCCAGCTGCGCCCGGTTCACCCTGGACGACTGGCCGACAAGGGTGAGGAAGAACGCCGCCGCCCGCGCCTGTGGCACGCCGACCGCCGCGACCGCCCCGAGGAAGGCGGCCCGCGCCAGACGCTCGGTGTCGAGCAGGAGCCCGTCCATGTCGAACAGTGCCGCTTCGGGGCGGTGGTCTGCATGGTCCGCCATCGGGCCTCCGGCCGGTCGTGTCGGGCCCGGTGGTAGGGCGCCGCGGCGAAAGAGAGAAGGCGCAAAGCGGCACTGGCGACAGGCTGTCACCAGACGTGATCGGGCGTGTTCGGGACGGTTAACAATTGGCTAATTCGAGGGGCGCAAACGACTTTTCCAGCCATATTGGCCGCATGAAATTACACGAAAACAGCAACTTGATCGCGACATTTCGATAATGCCAGAACGTTAGAACACCAG
>JAMWZF010000659.1 GCA_024304875.1 Paracoccaceae bacterium | reverse complement strand
CCGCCACAACGGCAGCGGCGAGGACGTTGAGCGCGACGAGCGCCGCGACGATGCCGCCGACGACGAGCCCGATCGCGGTGACCGCCCGGCGCAGGTTCTGGTCCATCTCGGAGCGGGCGAGATCGACCTCGCTGCGCACCAGGGAGGAAATGTGCTTGATCGCCTCGCTGAACAGCGAGCCGGTGCTTTCGGTACGGGGGGTGTGGTCGGTGGCGCTCATCTGCTCTCTCCTTTGCCGACCGGGCTGGTGCCCGGCGAGGTTCCGGGGGTGACGGGGCGGGTCGGCGCGGCGCGGCGGCCGGTGATCTCGGCCTCAAGCTCGTCGTCATGGGCGTCGCTGCCCCAGCGGCTCGTCAGGTCGACCGACTGTTCGCGGTGACGCTCGGAGGCCCGGGCCAGGCGGGTGCCGGCGAAGCCGAGCAGCGCCGCGCCGCCGAGGAAGGCCAGCGGGTTGCGCCGGGCAAAGCCGGACAGATCACCGGCCATCTCGCCAAAGTCCTTGCCGCGGACGGTGTCCGACATGTCGGCCAGCGCATCGGCCATGTGGCCGAAGGTACGCTCCTGCGGGCTGCCGGTCCGCAGCTCCTCTGCCGCACGGCGCAGGGCCTGGCCGAGATCCGAGATCTCGTCGGCGACGCCGGCCTTGGCCGCCTCGCCGCGGGCCGAGGCTTCCTCGGTCGCCCGGTCCTTGAGCCGGTCTGCGGTCTGGCGCGCCTCGTCCCCGAGGTCGCGGGCCGCGCCGGCGGCGGTTTGCGTGCTGTCCCGGGACTCCCCCGGAGTGGTTGGATCGGTCATGATGGTATCCTTTCTGGAGTGTCGGGATGACTTCAGGCGATGACGTTCAGCAGGGCGACGACAATCACCAGAAGCCCGACGAGATAGATGATGCTGTGCATGTCTTGCTCCTCCTTGCGGACGATCCGGTCCGCTTGGTGTCTGTGTGACTGACGCATGAAAACGAAGTTGGTTCCGGCCAATTTGCGGGATATGCGCCGCCCCCCTCCCCTCGACGCGCTGTGGTGCCGGAGGATGCGCGGGGACGGCCCGGCGCGCCTGGGGCGGGGCTGCCTGGTCCGGCGGG
>JAMWZF010000658.1 GCA_024304875.1 Paracoccaceae bacterium | reverse complement strand
GTGCGGGCATGGGTCCGATCCTTTGGTCGTTTCCCGTCAACACCTATGACAGCACGGCGCCGGGGCAACCGCAGGGATCCGGGACCGGGCCGATCGTGACTGCGCGAAACATCTTGAAACCCGGCCCCGGCTCCACATATCTCATTTAGCAAATGTTTTTGGAGAGATCGTCATGGGAGCCGTCAAGCTGGCCTGTCTCGCCTGCGGGCAGGGCAACCGGGTGCCCGAGGAGAGGCTGGGTGCCGGCCCGAAATGCGGGACCTGCGGGGCCGACCTGATCCCGGGCAAGCCGGTGGAGGTCTCGCTGGACGTCCTGAAGAAGGCCGAAGCGATGGACGAGGTGCCGCTGGTGGTCGACTTCTGGGCCGCCTGGTGCGGGCCCTGTCGGACGATGGGGCCCGAATTCGCCAAGTCCGCCGCCGCGCTGAAAGGCAAGGCGAGGTTCGCCAAGCTCGACACCGAGGCCTTCCCGGCCGCCGGGGCGCGCTACGGCATCCGGGGCATCCCCCTGCTGATCAAGTTTCGCGGCGGGCGGGAGGTCTCTCGCCAGACCGGCGCGCGGCCGGCCGACCAGATCACCGCCTGGGCCGGGCAGTAGGCGGCATGAAAAAGGCCCGGCGGATCGCTCCACCGGGCCTTGCAGATTCGGTCTCGCGTCAGGCTCAGGCCAGGGCGAGGTTGACCGCGCTCTCGCGGCCGTCACGGCCGGCTTCGAGATCGTAGGTGACCTTCTGGTCGTCCTTCAGGCCGGTCAGGCCCGAACGTTCCACGGCAGAGATGTGCACGAACACGTCCTTGCCGCCGCCCTCGGGGGCGATGAATCCGTAGCCTTTGGTGGTGTTGAACCATTTCACGGTGCCGTTGGCCATCGTGTACTTCCTTCATGTTTGGCGCTGCCCGCAGAGTGCGGCAGCCCGGCTCGTCAGTGCTAGATCGAAGAACTGTCAGCCGTAAGGAAGCAGGGTCGAGATAGATAACGGTAGCGGACCGCATATCGCCGAATGCGCCCTGATTTGACAAGACACTTTCGTCGCTGACGCCCTCTTCGGGCGGCGATCCGCTCACGTTGGACGTCGGCAGGACAT
>JAMWZF010000657.1 GCA_024304875.1 Paracoccaceae bacterium | reverse complement strand
ACATAGACGGTGCCGCCGTCGATCACGGGATCGCCCGCGATGTCGGAGACCGTCCCCGCCGCCATGCCGGTGCGCTGGCCGGTCACGACGGTGGACCAGCGGCGCAGGCCCCCCTGCGGGAAGGCGGCCAGGACCTCGCCCGACGCGAAGGGGAAGACGGCGATGTCGTCCGAGACCGCCGCCCCGGCGCCGCCGCCGAAGCCCTGGGTCGGGGGCACGCCGGTCAGGGTCCAGCGGATGCGGCCCGTGGCGGTGTCGACCGCCCAGGCGCGGTTGTCCCGTGCGGCGACGTAGACCAGATCGCCCCGCACCGTGGGAGCCGAGCCGCCCGGAGCGTCGAGTTCCTGGACCCAGATCGTCGCGCCGGTGGCGGCGTCGATCGCCGTCAGCTCGCCGAAGCCGGTGGTGACGTAGAGCGTGCTGCCGCCCACCGCCAGTCCCCCGCCGGAGGCGTCGCCGCGCCCGTCGCGGGCCGGCGTGAGGTCGCTCTGCCAGAGCAGCTGGCCCGCGGTGGAGACCGCCGAGACGGTGGCATTGGCGTCGAGGGTGAAGACCCGGCCGCCGGCGACCACGGGGTCGGCGGTGATCCGCGCGCGGCGGCTGTCGCCGTCGCCGATGTTCACGGCAAAGACCTGGGTGAGGTTGGCCCCGAGGGCCGGATGCGTCGTGCGGTGGAGGGACGAGCCCATCCGGTGCGTCCAGTCGGCGTTCGCCTGCTGGGCGGGCAGAGAGATGCCCGGCGGCTGGGCCGGGACGGTCTCGGTCGAGGCGCCGGCACGAATGTCGAGCCGCTCGCCGGGCAGGATCACGTCCTGGCCGGCGCCGCAGGCGGCAAGCAGCAGGGCCGCCGCCAGTGCCACGGGCGCCCGGCGGCCCCGCTTCGCCGCAACCGGCATGATGTCGCTTTGCCCGCTCAAATCGGTCACATCCGCCCCTCGGAGGTCATTCGCCCCCGTTATCTCCAGTCTCGGCAGCCGCCGCCCCCTCGCCGGAGCCGGGGAGCGTGCCGCCCAGCGCCACAATCAGGTTTTGCATCCTCTCGCGCAAGCCCTGGCTGACGGCGGCGTCCTCGAGGATCGCCTCGGCCG
>JAMWZF010000656.1 GCA_024304875.1 Paracoccaceae bacterium | reverse complement strand
TCGTCTCCTCTCGGGGCGCGGGTCCGGGCCCATGCCGTCAGAAATCCTCGCAGATGGGTATAGGACGCGGGCGGCGGGGGCAAATGCGACACCGCGTTACAGCCCGGCGGGGGCCGATTATTCGGAACCATCCACTGCCACGCGGCCTTGACTTTGCGCACCCCGGATACGTTATGAACATCCGATCCGCGAAACCCGAGAATTTAGGCGCCCCACATGGAAAAGATCCCCCTGACCCGCGCGGGATACGAGAAGATCGACGCCGAGCTGAAGCAGCTGAAGTCCGTGGAGCGCCCCGCCATCATCCGGGCGATCTCGGAGGCGCGCGAGCATGGTGACCTGTCGGAAAATGCCGAGTACCATTCCGCCAAGGAGAAGCAGTCCTTCATCGAGGGCCGGATCAAGGAGCTCGAGGGCGTGATCTCGCTCGCCGAGGTCATCGACCCGGCCAAGCTCTCGGGGCCGATCAAGTTCGGCGCCACGGTCAGGCTGGTGGACGAGGACACGGACGAGGAAAAGACCTACCAGATCGTCGGCGAATACGAGGCCGACATCGAAAAGGGCAAGCTGAACCTGAAGTCGCCCATCGCCCGTGCCCTGATCGGCAAGGAGACAGGCGACAGCATCGAGGTGCGCACCCCCGGCGGCGAGAAGTTCTACGAGATCCTCGCGGTCGATTACCGCTAGGAGCGGCTGATGGCCGAAGAGGCGCCGACCCATGAGACGGAAGACGAGCCGGCCGCGATCGCCGGGCCGCGGACGCCGCCGGGTCCCGCGTCCGCGCGGGCCGGCGGCATGACCGCCTTCGACGCCAGGATCGCACCCGACAGCGGCTTCGGCGCTGGCGAGATGATTGCCGCGGGCCTCTCCCTGCTCTGGCTGCTCGCCACGGCAGTGTTCTTCCTTGTCCTGCCCGGCGGAGAGGGCGGGACGGCCTTCGACCCCCTGCGCTTCGTCCTCGTCCTGATGGCCGTCTTCCTGCCGGTGGCGGTGATCTGGGTCGCCGCCGCCGCCGCCCGCTCGGCCCGGATCATGCGCGAGGAGAGCCGCCGCCTGCACGCGGCGATCGAAGGGATGCGCCGGACCTGTCT
>JAMWZF010000655.1 GCA_024304875.1 Paracoccaceae bacterium | reverse complement strand
GCCATGCCTCGATGGCGGTCATCGCGGGCGGGGGCGCGTCGGTGAGGGCGGCGAGGGGCAAGGTGTAGAAGGTGACGGGGTCCTTGATGACGTAGCCCCGGCCCTCCAGCGCCGCGTCCAGGGCCTCTTCGCCTTCGCGGACCATGAAGATGGGCGTCTGGCCGAGGGCCTGCATCCCGGCCTCCGCCGCGCCGATGTCGGGCATGTCCCCCGGCACCGTGGCGGTCGCCGCGCTGACCCGGCTGCCGCCGCCCTCTCCGTCGCGCAGGGTCCAGCCGTCCTGCCGGAACACCCGCGCCGCCGGCCAGGTGCCGTCGATCAGCGCGGTCAGGGCGTCCGGCGTCACCGGAACAGCTCTTCCAGCTCGGCCAGGGCCGCCTCCACCGCCGCCGGGTCGCTGCCCCGGATCACCACGTTCGAGCCGTGGATGCCGTTCTGCTGGAACGGGTAGGAGCCGAAGGAGACCTCGGGGTGCCGTCCGGCGAGGGCCTTGAGCGGAGCCGCGATGTCGCCCTCGCCCCGCTCGACCCGGAGGGACCGCGAGGTGAGGGGGGTGCCGCCGGTCAGCGTCGGCAGGACCGAGGCGACCATCGCCTCGAAGACGCTGGGCACGCCGGCCATGACGTGGACGTTTTGAAGGGTGAAGCCGGGCGCGATGCTGACCGGGTTGTCGATCAGGCAGGCGCCGTCCGGGATGCGGGCCATGCGCAGGCGGGCCTCGTTCAGCTCGCGCCCCGTCTTCTCGTAATGCGCGGCCAGCAGGGCGCGGGCGTCGTCCCGCACGTCGATGGGCACGCCGAAGGCGGCGGCAACGCAGTCGGCCGTGATGTCGTCGTGCGTGGGTCCGATGCCGCCGGAGGTGAAGACGATGTCGTAGGTTTCGGCCATGTCCTTCACCGCCCCGGTGATCGCCGCCGCCACGTCCCGCACCACGCGCACCTCGCAGAGGTCGATGCCGGCCTCGGTCAGCCTGCCGGCAAGGTGGTGCATGTTGGCGTCGCGGGTGCGGCCCGAGAGGATCTCGTCCCCGATCACGATCATGGCGGCGGTGGGGTTGGGCATGGGGTCCTCGGGGTTCCGGTCAGCGACCC
>JAMWZF010000654.1 GCA_024304875.1 Paracoccaceae bacterium | reverse complement strand
CTGACGCGTCCGCAGGTTCAAGGCGGATAATCGCCATGTCTGACGCAGCGGTCGCAGAGATCCTGTGCCCAGGACGGGGAGCCGGCGGCGGCACCGCGGGCGCAGATCATCGAGTGCCATACTCCAGAAAAATTGCAAGCGGCTCAAATATCTATTCGCCCGGCTCCGCCTGCGGCCCCTGGCTTGAATAGGGTAGGCCCGTCATTCCAGGCGCGGATCCCAAGACACTCCATTGTACGGTATCGTGCGTAAGTCACTGGATAGGCAGAATTTTTCCACTGGCGAACCGCTCTCTCCAACAATACTCGCCTAACTTCGGGAAACCTTGGGAACAGGATACAGGATGTCGGGCCTTACTATATCTATCGAAACCGTGAACCGGTTCAGCAGCGGCTTCATCACGGAAGTCAAAGTCAACAATGCGGGTGATACCACGGCGACCGATTTCACCGTCGATATCTCCACCAGCGCCGACATCCGGAAGGTCTGGGGGGGCAGCCACCAGGACCTCGGCGAAGGGGTCTACAGGCTGAGCCTTGCGGACCGGCACATCGAGCCGGGAGAAACCGCGACTTTCGGCCTGAAGCTGTCCGGCACCGATGACGTCACGCTGGCCGGCGCGGCCCCCCGGTCCGATCCGCAGCCCGAGCCTCAGCCTCAGCCCCAGCCCCAGCCCGAACCGTCGGGCCCGGAAATCTCCGTCGCGGCAGGCACGAGTGCTACGGAACTACAGACGATCATCGACCGCGCCGAAGCGGGTGACGTCATCCGGCTCGAGGCGGGCCGCCATGTCTTCGATGAAACCATCACCATCGAGAACGACGGGATCACCGTCGTGGGCGCCGGATCGGATGCCACGATCATCGAGGCCGCCGGACTGGGGCAGGAAGTCATTTTCGTGGGCGACGGCCGCATGAGCGGGACCTACACCCTGGTTTCAGACATCTCGGAAGGAGCGACGAAGCTCCGGCTGGACGGCTCGCACGACTTCGAGGTCGGCGATTTCGTCTATCTCGCCCGTGAAAGCACCGACGCCTTCTACGACCAGATCGGCGACGACAGCTGGCGCCGCGACGTGCCGATCCGAACCTCGATCGTCGAGGTCACGGCGG
>JAMWZF010000653.1 GCA_024304875.1 Paracoccaceae bacterium | reverse complement strand
GGTCGGCTGCGGTTCCGGCCCGTAGGTGCCGATGCCGTCCATCAGCTCCTTGACGCCGAAGCTGTTGATCGCGCTGCCGAACCAGATCGGGGTCATGGTCCCTTCGAGAAGGGCCTTGGGGTCGAGGGCGGGCAGCAGCTCCTTCGCCATCTCGATCTCTTCGAGGAAGACCTCGAGCAGATGGGCGGGGACGTGCTGCGTCAGCTTGGGATCGCCCAGGCCGTCGATGCGGATGCTCTCGGCCACCTTGTTGCGGTCGGCCCGGTCCATCAGCTCCAGCCGGTCGCGGAGGAGATCATAGCATCCTATGAAATCCCGGCCCCGGCCGATGGGCCAGCTTGCCGGGGTCACGTCGATGGCCAGGTTCTCCTGGATCTCGTCGATGATCTCGAAGGTGTCGCGGCTCTCGCGGTCCATCTTGTTGCAGAAGGTCAGGATCGGCAGGTCGCGCAGGCGGCAGACCTCGAAGAGCTTCTGGGTCTGGCTCTCGACCCCCTTGGCGCCGTCGATCACCATGACGGCGGCGTCCACGGCGGTGAGGGTGCGGTAGGTGTCCTCGGAGAAGTCCGAGTGACCGGGGGTGTCGACGAGGTTGAAGCGGTAGGTCCCGAAATCGAAAGACATGGCCGAGGCGGAGACCGAGATGCCCCGGTCCTTCTCCATCGCCATGAAGTCCGAGCGCGTGCGCCGCGCCTCGCCCTTGGCGCGCACCTGCCCGGCCATCTGGATGGCGCCCCCGTAGAGGAGGAACTTCTCGGTCAGGGTCGTCTTGCCGGCGTCCGGGTGCGAGATGATCGCGAAGGTCCGGCGGCGGGCGATTTCAGGGGGCAGGGCAGGGGCGTTCGACATGGGATCGCCTGTTATCCCGGCGCCGCAGCCGGGGCAATCGGTTCCGATCCGCGCGGCGGGGGGCGCCGATGATCGGCCAGTGGGACAAAAAACCGACAGTGCCACACTTTGCTGGCAACGGGCGTTTTCGCCCTTATCGAGTCGTCGCCGATCTGAAACTGTGGGCGTGTTACGCTTTGTGGAAGGGAATGTGACAATGACGAGGAATTCTCTGAAGATTGCCGGTGTCTCGGCGGCCGCGCTCCTGCTTGCCGGTTGTGGCGG
>JAMWZF010000652.1 GCA_024304875.1 Paracoccaceae bacterium | reverse complement strand
GCCATGAACGACGACATGGCCGATGACGCGATGGACAGCGACATGGCGATGGAAAGCGACAACCCGACCGTCGGCGGCGCGGCGATGTTCGCCGACCGCGACATCATCGACAACGCGGTGAACTCGCCCATCCACACCACGCTGGTCGCCGCCGTTCAGGCCGCCGGTCTGGTGGACACGCTCAAGGGCGAGGGGCCGTTCACCGTCTTCGCCCCGACGGACGAGGCCTTCGCCGCCCTGCCCGAGGGCACGGTCGAGACGCTGCTGATGCCGGAAAACATGGAGATGCTGCAGAAGGTGCTGACCGCCCATGTCGTGCCGGCCCGCGTCACCGCCGCGGACATCATGGCCAATATCGGCTCCGACGGGTTCTACCATTTCAACGCCGTCTCGGGCGATGCGCTCTCGGCGCAGGTGACTCCCTCGGGCGCGGTCTTCATCTTCGATGAGAGCGGCAACGCCTGGGAAGTCACCACCGCCGACGTGATGCAGTCCAACGGCGTCATCCACGTGGTCGAGGGCGTGCTGCTGCCGCGGTAAGCCCGACCCTGACACGAGCAGGAGCGGGGCGTGCGGGGACAACCCGTGCGCCCCGCTTGCATCCGGGGTCCGGCTGGGGCACTCGGCGGCCATGAGCCTGACCTACAACACCCCGCTCGACCCAGCGGCCCTTGTCGCCCTCGGCATCCCCGGCGACTGGCCCTTCGGCATCGCCGGCCGCGTCCGGTTTACCGAGCTCGACGCCCTCGGCCACGTCAACAACGCCCGTTTCCTCAGCTGGTTCGAGGATTTCCGCATCGCCTACCTGCCGCATGTCGGCGTCAGCGACTACGGACAGGACGCGCCGCGCCTCGTTCTGGCCGAGGTCGGCTGCCGCTACCTCGCAGAAATGCGGCTGGGCGAGGACTACGTGACCTGCGGACGGACCCGGACGGTGGGCACCTCATCGATGATCATGGACTATGCGGTCTACCGGATCGCGGCCGGCGGCCCGGTGCAGACCGCCGCCTCCCACGCCGCGCTGGCGCTGCGCACCGCCGACGGCACCGCCAAGCGACCGATCCCTCGGGAGGCCCGCGCCCGCCTCCTCGCCGAAGGCGCCACCCCCCGCTAGGCCCCCG
>JAMWZF010000651.1 GCA_024304875.1 Paracoccaceae bacterium | reverse complement strand
CCCGGGACCGGGCAACAGCCTGCTCTCGGGCGGGGCGGGCGCCGACCCCTTCGTCTTCACCGAGGCCAGCGACGGCCGCCACGAGATCACCGATCTCGAGCCGTGGGACTTCGTCGAACTGACCGGCTTCGGCTATGACAGCGCCGCCGAGGCGCGCACGCACATCACCCAGGTGGGCGACGATGCCGTCTTCTCGGATCAGGGGGTGACGATCGTCTTCCTCGACACCCAGGCCCATTGCATCACCCAGGACATGATCCTGGTCTGACCTTGCCGGGACCGGGACATTCTCCCGGGCTCCACACGCAGACCTGTCCGGAAAGGGATTGCCCATGTCGGTCGCCAACGATCTCGAACGCTACATGCTGCAACTGGTCAACATGGAGCGGGTCGCCAATGGCCTCGACGTGCTCCGGCTGGAACAGAACCTGAATGCCTCGGCCGAGGCGCACAGCGCCTGGATGTCCGCCACCGACACCTTCAACCATACCGGCGTGAACGACAGCTCCCCGCATGAGCGCATGGTGCTGGCCGGCATGGACTTCAGCGGCACCTGGCGTTCGGCCGAGAACCTCGCCGCCGTGCCGGTCCAGGGCAGTGCCAGCTATTACGACGAGGTCGACGCGCTGCACCGCAACCTGATGAACAGCAAGGTGCACCGCGACAACATCCTCAATCCGGACCTGGAGTATATCGGCATCGGCATCACCTTCGGCCCGATGACCTATTCCAGCGGATCCCATCCGAGCGTCATCGTCACGCAGAATTTCGCCATGACCGGGGGTATTCCCGATCTCGACCTGGCCGGGGGCGACACGGCTGACCGGGTCGCCGGCGAGGCGGGCAACGACCATCTCGAGGGGCGCGGCGGCAACGACAGCCTGATCGGCGGCGCGGGCAACGACAGCCTGCTTGGCGGCGAGGGCGGCGACGTTCTCGATGGCGGGGCCGGAATTGACCGGGCGCTATATTCGGATGCGCCGTCCGGCGTGATCGCCGACCTCGCCTTTCCCGGCCTGAACACCGGCTTCGCCGCGGGTGACACCTATGTCTCCATCGAAAACCTCTTCGGATCGACACATGACGACAGCCTGCGTGGCGATGGCGGCACCAACATCCTTT
>JAMWZF010000650.1 GCA_024304875.1 Paracoccaceae bacterium | reverse complement strand
AGGCGGCCCCCGCCCCGATGGCGGCCGAGGCCTTCGACAGCGCCGCCTCTGGCGCCCTGCCCGAAGCCCCGATCCCCGACCGCGACAAGCTGCGCACCGAGGAACAGGCCCCCGGCTACGGCGATGTCACCGACTACGGGCTGAACCTGCCCGCCCCGCTGGAGAGCCCGGTTCCGAAACGGACCGTCGGCGATGACGACGACGCCGACGACTGGGCCGATTTCGCCGAAAGCGACCTGCCCTCCCTCGCGATGCCCCGCGACGGCGACAAGAAGAAGACCTGAAGGGACTAGATGGCCAGCAACGAATTTTTCACCTTCGTCACCGGGACCAAGTCCGATGTGGGCTGCGTCCGCGAGGTGAACGAGGACAGTTTCCTGGCCCGCCCCGATTTCGGGATCTGGGTCGTGGCGGACGGCATGGGCGGACACGCCGCCGGCGACTACGCCAGCCAGACGATCGTCAAGGAGCTGAACTCCATCGGCGTCCCCGGCTCGGGCGACGACCTGCAGTCGCGCTTCATGGAGCGGCTGGTCCACGCCAACGACGCCATCTTCCAGCATGCGATCGAGCTGGACCGGGGGACCATCGGCGCCACGGTCGTCGCCCTGCTGGTCCACGGGTCCGACTACGCCTGCATCTGGTCCGGCGACAGCCGCATCTACCGGATGCGCCACGGCGAGCTGGAACAGCAGACCCGCGATCACACCGAGGTGCGCGCCTTGCTCGAATCGGGCGCGATCAGCGAGGAAGAAGCCGAGAACTGGCCCCGCAAGAACGTCATCACCCGCGCCATCGGCGTGACCGAGGTGCCGGAATGCGACGTCATGGGCGGCCCGCTCGAGGTGGGGGACATGTTCCTTCTGTGTTCGGACGGGCTGACCGAACATGTGACAGACGAGGAAATCGGTGAGATGATGCTGGCCTTCCAGCCGCAGGAAGCCTGCGACCGGCTCATCGACCTGACCCTGTCCCGCGGGGCCAAGGACAACGTCACGGTGGTCACCATGTGCTGCATGCCGCCCCCCCCGCCCGAGGACGACCCCGACTACGCGCCGATCATGGACGAATTCTGATGACCCCTCCCAGCGACAACACCGGCGACGACGACAACGACCGCACCCGGAT
>JAMWZF010000065.1:11309-12008 GCA_024304875.1 Paracoccaceae bacterium | reverse complement strand
GTCCGGCAGACCGTACATCCCCTGCACCACCCGCTCCGACGTCGCGCCGGTGCAGCCCGCCACATGGGTCAGGCCGGAGGCCCGCGCCACGTCGATCCCCCGGTGGATCGAGGCGATCCAGGCGGCGCAGGAGAAGGGGCGCACGACGCCCGTGGTGCCGAGGATCGACAGCCCCCCCTCGATGCCGAGGCGGGGGTTCCAGGTCTTCTTCGCGATCTCCTCGCCATGGGGGATCGAGACGGTGATCTCGATGTCGGGGGCGTTGCCGGTCTCGGCGGCGAGCTGGCCCACCACTTCCTCCATCATCGCGCGGGGGACGGGGTTGATCGCGGGCTGGCCGACCGCGATGGGCAGGCCCGGCAGGGTGACGGTGCCGACGCCCCGGCCGGCCTTGAAGGTCACCCCGCCGTCCGACGCCGTGACCCGGGCGATGATCATCGCACCGTGCGTGACGTCCGGGTCGTCGCCGGCGTCCTTGACGATCCCCGCCTCGGCCCAGCCATCGCCTTCCGAGATATGGGCGAGCGCGAAGGACGGCGTCTCGCCCCTCGGCAAGGTGATGCCGACCGGATCCGGCCAGACCCCGCCCCAGAGCCGGGTCAGCGCCGCCCGCGTCGCCGCAGCGGCGCAGGCGCCGGTGGTCCAGCCACGGCGGAGGGATCTGGGTTCACTCATCGGCGCGACACTAGCCGCCGGCGG
>JAMWZF010000065.1:8696-11299 GCA_024304875.1 Paracoccaceae bacterium | reverse complement strand
GGGGCGGCGGGCCAAGCCCCGCCGTACGGCGCGCCGCGTCGGGCGGACGGCCCTGGGTTGTGCGTTGCGGTGCGTTTTCCGGCCAGAATGAAGGGAGGAGCGGTTCGCCGGGGTCGAGGGCGGGGCGCGCCCGGGACGCCGCCGGGCCCCGGCATGTCGCTTCCCGTCTTCCCGCCGCGTCACTGCCTTGGCATAAGGCCCTCATGACCGACCTGCCCGATCTTCCCGCCTCCGACTGGCCCGAGCTGAAGCCCGGCTGGGTCTGGCTCTGCGGTGCGGGGCCGGGCGACCCGGGGCTGCTGACGCTGCATGCACTCAATGCCCTGCGGCAGGCGGACGTGGTGATCTACGACGCGCTGGTGGAGCCCGCGATCCTGGACTGGGCGGCGGGGGCGGAGCACGTCTACGCCGGCAAGCGCGGCGGCAAGCCCTCGCCCCAACAGCGGGACATCTCGCTGCGCCTCGTCGACCTCGCCCGCGCGGGCAAGCGGGTGCTGCGCCTCAAGGGGGGCGATCCCTTCGTCTTCGGGCGCGGCGGCGAGGAGGCGCAGACGCTGGTGCAGCACGGCGTCCCCGTGCGGATCATCCCCGGCATCTCGGCGGGGATCGGGGGGCTGGCCTATGCCGGCATCCCCGTCACCCACCGCGACGTGAACCAGTCGGTCACCTTCGTCACGGGGCACGACCAGACCGGGCAGACGCCCTCCTCGCTCGACTGGCAGGCGATCTCGCGCGGCAGCCAGGTCATCGTGATCTACATGGGCATGAAGCATATCGGCCATATCGCCCGCTCCCTGATGGACGCGGGCCGCAGCGCCGGGGAGCCGGTGGCGGTGGTCACCGAGGCGACGACGGCGCGGCAGGCGGTGCTCGAGACCACGCTGGGGCGGATCGAGGCGGACATCGCGGCCTCGGGCGTCGAGCCGCCGGCCATCATCTGCGTCGGCCGGTCGGTCCTGATGCGGCAGGTGCTGGACTGGCAGTCGATGGAGGCCGGGGCCGTGCCACGCGATCTCGACCCGCTGGGGCGCGATGCCCGCTCGGAAAGCGCCTGAACCGCCGATGATCGGCCACGGGCTGATCCTGGCGGCGCCGACCTCGGGGGCGGGCAAGACGACCGTCACCCTCGGCCTTCTGCGCGCGCTGTCGCGGCGCGGCACCCGGTACGGCCCGGTGCGGGGGGCCAAATCCGGGCCGGACTACATCGACCCGGCCTTCCACGCGGCGGCCTGCGGCGCGCCCTCGATGAACCTCGATGCCTGGGGGATGAGCGCGGCGCGGATCCGGTCCCTCGCCCTCGGGGACGGTCTTTTGCTGATCGAGGGAGCGATGGGGCTCTACGACGGCGCGCCGCCCGCGGGGCGCGGGGCCACGGCGGACCTGGCCCGGATGCTGGAGCTGCCCGTCGTGCTGGTGGTGGACGCGGCCAGGCAGTCGCACTCCGTGGCGCCGCTCGTGGCCGGCTTCGCCAGGTGGGACCCGGCGGTGCGGATCGGCGGCGTGATCCTGAACCGGGTGGGGTCGGACCGGCACGAGGCCATGCTGCGGACCGCCCTCGCGCCGCTGGACATTCCCGTGCTGGGCGCGATCCGGCGCGATGCGGGCCTGGCCCTGCCCGAGCGGCACCTCGGCCTCGTCCAGGCGGTGGAGCATCCCCACCTCGAGACCTTTCTCGATCATGCCGCCGACGTGGTGGCCCGGTCGGTCGACCTCGCTGCGCTCGAGGATCTTGCCGCCCCGTTCAGCGCCTCTGCGGCCCGCATCTCCGGCAGCGGCGGCTACCGGATCGCGCTGGCCGAGGACGCGGCCTTCGCCTTCACCTACGCCCATGCCCGCCGGCAGTGGGACCTGGCCGGGACCGAGGTCATTCCCTTCTCGCCCCTCGCCGACGAGGCCGTGCCCGAAGCCGACATGGTGATCCTGCCAGGCGGCTACCCGGAGCTGCACGCGGGGCGGATCGCCTCCGCCGGAACCTTCATGCAAAGCCTGAGAAGCGCCGCGCAAACATCCAGTATTTATGGAGAATGCGGCGGTTACATGGTCCTCGGCGAGAGCCTGACGGACGCGGGTGGCACCCGGCACCGGATGGCCGGCCTCCTTGGCCTCGCCACCTCCTTCGCGGACCGCCGGCTGCACCTTGGCTACCGGATCCTGCGAAGCCGCTGGGCGCCGATGCTGGGGCAGTTCTCCGGCCACGAGTTCCACTATGCCACCACCGTCGCCGCGGAAGGCGAGCCGCTCTTCGACGCGGAGGATGCGGAAGGGATCGCCCTGCCGCCGATGGGCCTGCGCGAGGGGCGGGTCGCCGGTTCCTTCGCCCATGTGATAGATACAATCTAGCCCGCGCCGGCGCCGATTGTGTGCATGGACAAGGGGCAGGGCCGGGAGTACCCGGCGGCCATGACCCTCGACGTCGCACCCGAGACCGAAAGCCCCCGCGCGATCCGCAACGTCGGCGTGCTGGTCGCCGCGCAGGCGATCCTGGGCGCGCAGATGGCGGCGATCTTCGTGGTCGGCGGGCTGGCGGGGCAGCAGCTGTCGCCGGTCGCCTGCTTCGCGACCCTGCCGATCTCGCTCATCGTCTTCGGCTCGATGACGACGGC
>JAMWZF010000065.1:2994-8686 GCA_024304875.1 Paracoccaceae bacterium | reverse complement strand
ATGCAGCGCTTCGGCCGGCGGGCGGGGTTCCTCGTCGGCGCGGGCGGCGGCTTTCTCGGCGCCGCGATCTGCGCCTGGGCCCTGACGATCGGCAGTTTCGGGCTGTTCCTCGCCGGGTCCTACCTGACCGGCATCTACATGTCGGCGCAGGGGTTCTACCGTTTCGCCGCCACCGATACCGCTTCCGAGGCCTTCCGGCCCAAGGCGATTTCCTACGTCATGGCCGGCGGCCTCGCCTCGGCGATCATCGGCCCGCAGCTGGTCAGCCTGCTGACCGACGGCAACCCGGACGCGCAGGTGACGCGCTTCGTGCCGGTGTACCTTGCCGTGATGGCGCTCAACACCTTCGGCCTCGGGCTGTTCTTCCTCCTCGATCTGCCGAAGCCGCTGCGCCGCTTTGCCGGTGACGGCCAGCCCCGGGGCCGGACCCGCTGGCAGCTCCTGACCGACCCGGTGATCCTCGTCGCGGTGATCTGCGGCATGGTCTCCTACGCGCTGATGAACCTGGTTATGACCTCGACGCCGCTGGCGGTGGTCGGCTGCGGGTTCAGCGTGCCGGATGCCTCGAACATCGTCACGGGGCATGTCCTTGCCATGTTCGTGCCGTCGTTCTTCACCGGTCACCTGATCGCCCGTTTCGGGGTCGAGAAGATCATGGGCCTCGGACTCGCCATTCTCGCCGCGGCCGGGGTCGTCGCCCTGCAGGGGGTCGCCCTCGGCAACTTCTACATCGCCCTTGTCCTCCTCGGTCTGGGCTGGAACTTCGGCTTCATCGGGGCGACGACCCTTCTGGCGAGTGCCCACCGGCCGGAGGAACGGGGCGTGGTGCAGGGCCTGAACGACTTCATCGTCTTCGGCTGCGTGACCCTGGCCTCGCTGGCCTCGGGCGGGCTGATGAACTGCTCGGGCAGTTCGGCGCAGGAAGGATGGACGGCCGTGAATCTCGCCATGGCGCCCTTCCTGGCCCTGGCAGGCGGGGCGCTGATCTGGCTGGTCATGCGGCCGGCGGGGCGGCAGGTCTGAGGCGGCCTTCGAGGCGCTGTTGACCTCTGACTAACCGGAAATTTGTGCTTGCATGCGGGGGGGTAGACCTGCCGCCAAGACGCCGGGACTCTGGAGTCGCGGTGTTCCCCGCCGCGCACCACCGCTCCGGCGGGCGACAGCAGTCCTTTCCGACGTCGCCGCGCCTACCAGCCGCCTGTCATCGCCTTGTAAAGCAGCCCGGCCCGCCGTCGAAACTCGCTGACCCCCAGTCGCCCCTCGGCCACCGCGAGGGGATCGGCGGCCGCTTGCCGCAGGATCGGGCCGGTCAGCCAGAAGGCCCGCAGCGCCGGCATCGCCGCGCCGAACTCGCATCCCCGCGCCGCCTTCAGCCGGTCGAGCCCCGCGCGGGCCAGCGCCGCCACCGCCTCGGGGCGGCCGTCCACCAGCGGCCGCTTGCCCCGGCCTTCAAGGTCGGGGATCGCGAGGAACCAGTTCGCTAGCCCTCCGGCCCAGGCCGCGTCCCGCACGGGCGCCTCCAGCCGATCCGGCGCGCCGAAGCCCACGGCCGCGGCCCAGGTCAGGTTGCCGGAGGTCGCGTCAATGTAATGCGCGAAATCCGCCTCGTCCTCGAAGGGGTCGGCCCCGATGTCCCAGCGCCGTGCCGCGACAACGCCGTCCAGCAGACCGGCCATGACATCCCGGTCCCGCTCCAGCGCCGCGGCCAGGGGGCCCACGACCTCGTGCGCCCGGGGCCGCGCCCCCTGCCCGATCTCCTCGACCGCGTCGCGCCACCATTGCAGGCGCATCTCTGCGATCATCGGCTCGGCGGTAACCCAGGGCGCGCGGGCGACCTCGATGTTGAAGGCATAGAGGGGGAACAATACCTCGCGCGCCGGGACCGGCACCGACATGGTGGCGTCGAAGCGATCCCGGTCGCCGCGCTGGACGATCTCGGCGCAGGCCTGAAGGGTCATGTGGGGCGCACCGCGTAAAGCATGTAGCCGGTCTGATCCCGCACCTCGCGCCAGGATGCAACCTCTGCCCGCGCCTCGGCGATCACTTCGGCCAGCGCGGGATCCGCGCCGTCCTGCAGCGCGTCGCAGCGGGCGAGGAGCGGACCGTAGTAGGCCATCCAGCCCGCTTCGGTCACCCGGCGGGTGGCGATCACGCCCCAGCCGGCGGCGGCGAACTCGGCCCGGTGCTGGCCTTCGGTCGCGCACCAGTCGGCGCCCCAGAAGGCGCGGGCCGGGCCCGTGTCCTCCCAGAGGGTCGGATGCGAGAAGACGACAGCCCCCGAAGGGGTCAGCGCCCGGCGCCACGCGGCCAGGGCCGCGGAAATGCCAAGGAAATAGACCGCCCCCGCCGACCAGATCAGGTCGTAGGGCCCGCCCGGCGCGGCGGCCATGTCGCCCTCCTCGGCCCGTATCACGGGATCGCCGGCGAACCGCTCCCGCGCCGCGGCCACGAAATGCGGCACCCGGTCGAGGCCGAGGACCCGGCCCCGCGGCACCGCCCGCCCCAGCGCACCAAGGTCACCGCCCGGACCGCACCCGGCATCCAGCACCCGCCCCTCCGCCCGCAGGCCTGTCACATGCGCCGCCCAGGCCACGTCCTCGGCCAGCCCCGGCCCCTCGCGCGGCAGGTCCCGGTGCAGGGTGAAGAAGGCCGTGGTCATGCGCGCGGAACCCGTGCGGTCATTCCGCTTGCCGCGCTTCGGAGAGATCGACCGAAAGGGCGTCCAGCAGGTCGATCATCGCCTCCACCGGACAGCCCCGCGACCGACCCACCTCTCGCCCCGCCGTCACGACCGCGACCCGGTCGATGCCGTGATCCGGGCAGATCACCGGCTCGGTCTGGTCCGGCAGGACGGCAAGACCCGTCTGCGCGCGGTTCCGAACCCGCGCATAGGTCCCCGCAGGATAGGCGCCCAGCGTCTCCTCCGGCGCCTCGACCGACTGCGCATGGCGGGCAAAGACCTCGTCCGTGTCGTACACCACGATCGCCGAGCCGCTCCCGAGGAGCCCGCCGCCGTACGACCATTCGACCCGGTCGTGCGCCTCCAAGGCGGCGAGGCGGGCCGGATCGACCTCGGCGTCAGCGTCAAAGGCAACGAAAAGGAAGACGAGGGACAGGCACAGACGCATGACCCCTGCCTACCCCGCCGCTCCCTCCTGCACCAGCTTCCAGCGCACCGCGTCGACCAGCGCCGCGAAGGAGGCATCCACGATGTTCGCGCTCACCCCCACGGTGGACCAGCGCCGGCCGCTGTCGTCCTCGCTGTCGATGATGACCCGCGTGACGGCCTCGGTCCCGCCGTTGGTGATCCGGACCTTGAAGTCCACCAGCCGCCAGTCGGCGATCTGCTCCTGGTAGCGGCCGAGGTCCATCGACAGGGCCGCCGTCAGGGCGTTCACCGGCCCCGCGTCCTCCTGCTCGGTCGCATTCTCGTTCTGGTAGAAGCTGGTGCGCGTCTCGCCGCCCACCTGGATCGTGACGACCGCCTCGGAGACGATGACGAGCTCGCCGCGGGCGTTGCGCCGCCGCTCGGTGATGACGCGGTAGCGCTCCACGTCGAAGAAATGCGGCAGAAGGCCCAGTTCCTCGCGGGCGATCAGCTCGAAGGAGGCCTGCGCGCCGTCGTAGGCGTAGCCTTGGCTCTCCTTCTCCTTGACGATCTCCAGCAGGCGGGCGAGCCGCGGATCGCCCTTCTCCACCTCCAGCCCCGCGTCCCGCAGCCGCTCGCGCAGGTTCGACTGCCCGGCCTGGTTCGACATCGGGATGATGCGGGTGTTGCCCACCGCCGCCGGGTCGATGTGCTCGTAGGTCGTGGGGTCCTTGAGGATCGCGCTGGCGTGCAGCCCTGCCTTGTGGGCGAAGGCGCTGGCGCCGACATAGGGCGCCTGCCGCATGGGGACGCGGTTCAGGATGTCGTCCAGCTTGCGCGAGGTCCGGCGCAGCCCCAGCAGCGCTTCTGCGGTGACGCCGGTCTCGTAAAGGCTGGCGTAGGGCTCCTTCAGCAGCAGCGTCGGGATCAGGCTGGTGAGGTTGGCGTTGCCGCAGCGCTCGCCGAGGCCGTTCAACGTGCCCTGGATCTGGCGCGCGCCGGCGTCCACCGCCGCGAGACTCCCGGCAACGGCGGTTTCGGTGTCGTTATGGGTGTGGATGCCCAGCTTCTCGCCCGGCACGCCGCTGGCGATCACCTCCGACACGATCCGCCCGATCTCGGTCGGCAGCGTGCCCCCGTTGGTGTCGCACAGCACCACCCACCGGCAGCCCCCCTCCAGCGCCGCGTTCAGGCAACCGAGCGCGTAGGCCGGGTCAGACTTGTAGCCATCGAAGAAGTGCTCGGCGTCGAAGATCGCCTCGCGCCCCTGCGCGGTGATATGGGCGAAGGAGGCGCGGATGTTCTCCAGGTTCTCGTCCAATGGCACGCCGAGGGCGGTCTTGACGTGAAACTCATGGGACTTGCCGACAAGGCAGACCGCCGGCGTCCCCGCGTTCAGCACCCCGGCCAGCACCTCGTCGTTCTCCGCCGACCGGCCGGACCGCTTGGTCATGCCGAAGGCGGTCATCGTGGCGCGGGTCTTCGGGGCCGCGTCGAAGAACTCGCTGTCCGTCGGATTCGCCCCCGGCCAGCCGCCCTCGATGTAGTCGAGGCCGAGAGCGTCCAGCATCCCCGCGATGGCCTGCTTCTCCTTGGTCGAGAACTGGACCCCTTGGGTCTGTTGCCCGTCACGAAGGGTGGTGTCGAAGAGGGAGAGGCGGGTCATAGCAGCTTCTCCAACTTCTCAGAATCGAATTTCGGACCGGGCCGTAGCTCGACGCCTTCCTTGCTCATTCGGACTTCCACACCTGCGCTAACAAGCGACGCTTTGAGACGATCGACGACCGAAAAATCCTTGCTACTCATGGCCTCGTCGCGAGCTGTCTTGAGGCGACCAGCCAGTTGGCCGAGCTTTTCGTCCGACGAAAAATCCCTCGATCCGTACCGGGTTACACTGCTTCCTCTCACGACACCGTTGTCGCGATAGTTCGCCGAAAAGGGCGACAACTTTCGAACGAGTTCTTCAGCGTCGAAGCCGAGGAAATTCAATGTCGCCCGCAGCTTGCTCTCATCTTGAGCCTTCAGGTAGCTTCGGAGAAATGTCACGGCTTGGGGCGTGTTCAAGTCGTTGGAAACGGCATCGACAACCTCCCGAGGAGGCGACGAAGGATGCCGTGAAACCCACGGCTTCGAGGCCGGGTCAGCACCGAAAAGCTCGGCGATTTTCCTCAGCGTCGCCTCCGCCTCCCCCCGCTTCCTCTCCGTCCAGTCCATCGGCTTCGAATAATGCGTGCCCAGAAACACCAGCCGGATCACCTCCCCCGGCACCCCCTGGTCCAGCAAATCCCGCACGGTGAAGAAGTTGCCGAGGGACTTCGACATCTTCTTCCCCTCCACCTGCAGCATCTCGTTGTGCACCCAGTAGCGGGCAAAGTGCCCCTCGGGATGGGCGCAGGCCGACTGGGCCAGCTCGTTCTCGTGGTGCGGGAACTTCAGGTCCGCGCCGCCCCCGTGGATGTCGAACGACTCGCCCAAAAGCTCCTGCGCCATGGCCGAGCACTCGATGTGCCAGCCCGGACGGCCGTATCCCCAGGGCGACTCCCACCCCGGCACGTCCCCGTCAGAAGGCTTCCAGAGGACGAAGTCCTGTCTCTTATACACATC
>JAMWZF010000065.1:0-2984 GCA_024304875.1 Paracoccaceae bacterium | reverse complement strand
TCCTTGTAGGGCGCCACCTCGACCCGGGCCCCCGCGATCATGTCGTCGACGGAGCGGCCCGACAGCTTGCCGTAGTCGGCGTAGGACCGGACCCGAAACAGCACATGCCCCTCCGCTTCGTAGGCATGGCCCGCCTCGATCAGCCCCCGGATCATGTCCTTCATCGCCCCGATCCACTCGGTCGCCCGCGGCATGTGCGTCGGGCGGAGCGTCCCCAGCGCGCCCATGTCGTCCAGGTACCACTGGATCGTCTCGTCGGTGATGTCCCGGATCGGACGCCCGCTTTCGGCCGCCCGCGCGTTGATCTTGTCGTCCACGTCCGTGAAGTTGCGCACGTAGGTCACGGCCTCTTCGCCGTAGAGGTGGCGCAGCAGGCGGAACAGGACGTCGAAGACCACCACGGGCCGCGCGTTCCCGAGGTGGGCGCGGTCGTAGACGGTCGGCCCGCAGACATACATCCTCACGTTGCCGGCATCGAGCGGCTCGAAGGGCTCGACCTGGCGGGTCATCGAGTTGCGAAGACGGATCATGTCACGGGTCCTTACGCAGGTGGGCCGCGGGTCCGGTCTCAGATTTCGTCAGGAAAGGAAAGAGCGGCCCGCGTGATGTCTCAGCAGGGAATGATGCAGCAGATGGTGCAGATGCTCTTCATGGGGCGTCACTAGCAGCCCCGCCGTCACCCGTCCAGCATTTCGACCAGCTTGCGCACCGTGTTGAGGTTGCGGCCCGTGAAGTCCGCCCCGGCGAGGATACGGCCCAGCCTGTCCGCCACCTTCGATGTCCCGAAGCCGCCCGGCGTATGCAGCCAGGCGACGCCGGGGGTCAGCTCGAGGGCGTCCCCCGTCGCCTTCAGGCTGTCGAAGAGGTCCCGGTCGACGCGGACCTCCCCCATCAGGAAAAAGGCATGGACCCGCCTCCCGTCCTCGGGGTCGAACGGGCAGTCCGCCGCTGCCTGCCGCACCGCCTCGCCCGGCAGGACCAGAACCGGCACGTCGACGCCCATCCCGTCCGCCATCGCCACGCGCAGCGCCGCGGCCAGCTCCTCGGCCCGGCCCTCCGCCGTGAACACGAGGTTCCCGCTCGCGATGTAGCTGCGCAGGCCGGTCCAACCCAGCCCCTCGCAGAGCCGGCGCAACTCCGCCATCGGCACCCTGTTCCCGCCGCCGACGTTCACGCCTCTGAGCAGGGCAACCCACTTGACCATGTCGCGTCTCCCGGCTGCCATTCTTGATCCCCGGATGCCCGTGCCAGAGACACCGGGCGCCGCCCGCCCCCTAGAAGAGCGCCAGCTGATCCCCCCGCGCAAGCGGCACTTCAAAGAGATCGCAGCGCAGCTCTGGCCCGGTCTCGGACAGCCCCAGCCGCGCGCAGGCCACCTCGAAGCGCTTGCGCAGAAGCTCCGCCCAGATCCCCTGCCCGCGCATCCGGGTCCCGAACTCGGGGTCGTAATCGCGCCCGCCGTGCAGCTCCCGCACCCGGCCCATGATGCGGGCCGCGCGGTCCGGGAAGGCCTCCTCCACCCACTCGCGGAACAGGCCCGCCACCTCGCGCGGAAGGCGCAGGACGATGGAAGAGGCATGGGCCGCCCCGGCCGCCTTCCCCGCCTCGAGGATCGCTTCCAGTTCGTGATCGGTCAGCGCCGGAATCACCGGCGAAGCCATGACCCGCACCGGAATGCCCGCCGCCGCCAGCCTTTCAATCGTCCGCAACCGCCGGGCCGGGGTCGGCACCCGGGGTTCCATCGCCCGGGCGACGTCACGGTCGAGGGTCGTCACCGAAAGCGCCACCATTGCCAGCCCGTCCGCCGCCATCTCGGACAACAGGTCGATGTCCCGCTCGATCCCCGTACCCTTGGTCACGATGCTGACCGGGTGGCGAAAGCGATGCAGGACCTCCAGCACATCGCGAAACACACGCCGCTCCCCCTCGATCGGCTGGTAGGGATCGGTGTTGGTGCCGACGGCGATGGTCGCGGGGCGGTAGGAGGGCCGACGCAATTCGCGTTCCAGCCGCTCGGCCATGCCCGGGCGGGCGATCAGCCGGGTCTCGAAATCGAGGCCGGCGGACATGCCGAGCCAGGCGTGCGTAGGCCGGGCGAAGCAGTAGATGCAGCCGTGCTCGCACCCGCGGTAGGGGTTCACCGAGCGGTCGAAGGAGATGTCGGGCGACGTGTTGCGGGTGATCGCGCTGCGCGGGCGCTCGTCCGACACCTCGGTCCGCACGGGCGGCAGGTCCTCGTCCCGCGGCCAGCCATCGTCCACCTTGACGCGGCCATGCGCCTCGAACCGGCCGGGCGTGTTGCTGAGCGCCGCACGGCCCCGCCGGCCGGTCTGCGGAATGGGTATTTCGTCATCATCGGGTGCGTGCATCCGACCAATATAGAACAAAGCAGGAACATGTGAACCCGACTCATGCTTGTATCGCGCCGATTTCACTTGAGGCCGCGTCGGTTGCGGGGCAACCAGTGTCGGTATCGGTCAAGACCCACCGCGGCATTCGGGCGCAATAGCGGCCAGGGACGCGGCGCCAGCACGAAAGGCAAGGCCAATGTCGGACGAAGACGACGAGATCATCCTGAGCGAGCTCGACGACGAGGAACTTGTCGCGCAGATGTTCGACGACCTCTACGACGGCATGAAGGAAGAGATCGAGGAAGGGGTCAACATCCTCCTCGAGCGGGGCTGGCAGCCCTACGACATCCTGACCAAGGCCCTCGTCGGCGGCATGACCATCGTCGGCAACGACTTCCGGGACGGCATCCTCTTCGTGCCCGAGGTCCTGCTCGCCGCCGGCGCGATGAAGGGCGGCATGGCCATCCTCAAGCCCCTGCTGGCCGAAACAGGCGCCCCCCGCGTCGGCAAGATGGTGATCGGCACCGTCAAGGGCGACATCCACGACATCGGCAAGAACCTCGTCTCGATGATGATGGAAGGCGCCGGATTCGAGGTGGTGGACCTCGGCATCAACAACGCGGTCGAGAAATA
>JAMWZF010000649.1 GCA_024304875.1 Paracoccaceae bacterium | reverse complement strand
GCTGGGGTTGCCGGTGGCGGGCCTGATCGCGCCCCGCGGGGGACTGGCGCCGGTCGTCTTCCTGCGCCTCGCCCTGGATGCCGGGCCGACCTTCGTGGGGCCGGCGGCCGGCGTCTCGATGGTCGCGGCGGCGGTGATGCTCTGCCGCCCGCCGCGGGCCGGGCGCGCGCGCACGGCCCTTGCACATGACCGTCCCCTCCCGCAGAAGACCTCCGACCATTCGCGAGGGAGCGTCCCCATGTCCGCCCACGGCCCCGCCGTCCCGATGACCGCCCGCCTGTCCACCGGCCTGACCGGCACCGCCGAGGTGCCGGGGGACAAGTCGATCTCGCACCGCTCCCTGATCCTCGGCGCGCTGGCGGTGGGCGAGACGAAGGTCACGGGCCTGCTGGAAGGGCAGGACGTGCTGGACACCGCGAAGGCGATGCAGGCCTTCGGCGCGGAGGTCGAGAAGCGGGGCGGGACCTGGCATATCCACGGCGTCGGCGTGGGCGGCTTCGCCGAGCCCGCGGGCGTGATCGACTGCGGCAACTCGGGCACCGGGGTGCGGCTCATCATGGGGGCGATGGCGACCTCGCCGATCACCGCGACCTTCACGGGGGATGCCTCGCTGAACTCCCGCCCGATGGCGCGGGTGACGGACCCGCTGGCCCTGTTCGGGGCGGCCTCCTACGGGCGGGCCGGGGGCCGGTTGCCGATGACCATCGTCGGCGCGCGCGACCCGATCCCGGTGACCTACGCGACCCCGGTGCCCTCGGCGCAGGTGAAGTCGGCCGTCCTGCTGGCGGGGCTGAACGCGCCGGGGCAGACGGTGGTGATCGAGCGCGAGGCGACCCGCGACCATTCGGAGCGGATGCTGGCGGGATTCGGGGCCGAGGTGACGAGCGAGGAGACGGACGCGGGCCGGGTCATCACCCTGACCGGCCGGCCCGAGCTGCGCCCCCAGACCATCGCGGTGCCGCGCGATCCCTCCTCCGCCGCCTTCCCGGTCTGCGCGGCGCTGATCACCGAGGGCTCGGACGTGCTGGTCCCCAATATCGGCCTCAACCCGACCCGCGCGGGTCTCTTCACCACCCTGCGGGAGATGGGCGCGGACCTGGTGTACGAGAACGAACGCGAGGAGGGGGG
>JAMWZF010000648.1 GCA_024304875.1 Paracoccaceae bacterium | reverse complement strand
CCCTCCCTGCCCGGCAAGGCGCTGACCGAGGACCAGGCGGCGGGGGCGGCCCGGCTGCGGGCGGCGGTGGCGGCGGGCACCTATTCCGCGACGCTCCTGCGCGGCGTCACCGGCTCGGGCAAGACGGAGGTCTACCTCGAGGCCGTGGCCGAATGTCTGGCCCGGGGCCGGCAGGCGCTGGTCCTCCTGCCCGAGATCGCCCTGACCGCCGAGTTCCTCACCCGCGTCGAGGCCCGCTTCGGCGCCAAGCCCGCCGAATGGCACTCCGGCGTCACCATGACCGAGCGCCGCCGCGCCTGGCGAATGGTGGGAGAGGGCGGCGCGCAACTGGTTGTCGGCGCCCGCTCCGCCCTCTTCCTGCCCTACCGCGACCTCGGCCTCATCGTCGTCGACGAGGAACACGACACCTCCTACAAGCAGGAGGACGGCGTGCTCTACAACGCCCGCGACATGGCCGTCCTGCGGGCCCACGGCAACGGCGGGCAGGTGGTGCTGGCCTCCGCCACGCCTTCGCTGGAGAGCTGGGCCAACGTCGAGGCCGGCAAATACGCCCGGATCGACCTCACCTCCCGCTTCGGCGCCGCCGTCATGCCGCGCATGGCCGCCATCGACATGCGGACCGAGGACATGCCCGGCGCCTCATGGGTCTCGCCCAGCCTCGTCGGCGCCGTCCGCCAGCGGCTCGAGAAGGGTGAACAGTCGCTCCTCTTCCTCAACCGGCGCGGCTACGCCCCGGTCACCATCTGCCGGGCCTGCGGCCAGCAGATCGGCTGCGACAACTGCGACGCCCGCATGGTCGAACACCGCTTTCTCGGCCGCCTGATGTGCCACCAGTGTGGCGAGACCAAACCGATGCCGAAGGTCTGCCCCGCCTGCGAGGTCGAGGGCAAGCTGGCCCCCGTCGGCCCCGGGGTCGAGCGGCTGGCCGAGGAGGCGCAGGCCCTCTTCCCCGACGCGCGGCTCGCGGTCCTGTCGTCGGACCTCTACGGCTCCGCCCGGGCGCTCAAGGCCCATATCGAGACCATTGCCAGCGGCGGCGCCGACATCATCATCGGCACGCAACTGGTTGCGAAGGGGCACAACTTCCCGCTCCTGACCCTCGTGGGCGTGATCGACGCCGACCTCGGCCTGCAAGGG
>JAMWZF010000647.1:412-1138 GCA_024304875.1 Paracoccaceae bacterium | reverse complement strand
TGGGGCTGATGGCGACGGGCGGGTCCACGAACCTCGTGCTGCACATGCCCGCCATGGCCCGCGCCGCCGGGATCGCGCTGGAGCTTGAGGACTTCGACGAGATCTCCTCGGTGACGCCGCTGATGGCCAAGGTCTACCCGAACGGGCTGGCGGACGTGAACCACTTCCACGCCGCCGGCGGGCTGCAATACATGATGGCCAACCTGCTCGAGGCAGGCCTGCTGCATGACGACGTCTCTACCGTCGCGGGCGACGGGCTCAGCCGCTACACGCAGGAACCCAAGGTGCTGGATGGCAGCCTGACTTGGGTCGAGGCCGACCGCAACACCCAGAACGACCGCATCCTGCGCCCCGCGTCTGACCCCTTCCAGAAAACGGGCGGGCTGAAGCAGCTGCACGGCAACCTCGGTCACGGCATGATCAAGGTCTCTGCCGTCGCCCCCGAGCGCCATGTGATCGAGGCCAAGGCCCGCGTCTTTCAGGATCAGGAGGCCGTCAAGACCGCCTTCAAGGCGGGCGAGTTCACCGAGGACACAGTGGTCGTGGTCCGCTTTCAGGGCCCAAGCTCCAACGGCATGCCCGAACTGCACGGCCTGACCCCCACCCTCGCGGTGCTTCAGGACCGTGGCCTCAAGGTGGCGCTCGTCACCGATGGCCGCATGTCGGGGGCCTCTGGCAAGGTCCCGGCGGCCATCCACGTCTCGCCCGAGGCGGCGCTCGGCGGCC
>JAMWZF010000647.1:0-402 GCA_024304875.1 Paracoccaceae bacterium | reverse complement strand
CATGCCTCGCGCCCGACTTCGACAGTCGCGAAGCCGCGACCGCCGACCTCTCCGGCAACGGCCACGGCGTGGGCCGCGAGCTCTTCGCCGCCTTCCGCCAGAACGTTGGCCTTGCGTCCAACGGCGCCGCCGTGGTGGTGTGACGCCGAATCCCGAACCGCCCACCCGGTTTCTTCTGTCCATAAATATCCCCGCCGGAGGCTCCCGCCGCCGGCCAATCAACGTAAAGGCCCGCCCATGATCACCCCCGAAGCCGCCTCCGCCGAGGCCGAGAACCTCTGCCGCCTCGCCCCGGTGATCCCGGTGCTCGTGATCGACGACGCGCGCCATGCCCGCCCACTGGCCGAGGCGCTGGTCAGGGGCGGCCTTCCGGTGCTCGAGGTCACGCTGCGCACACCCGCC
>JAMWZF010000646.1 GCA_024304875.1 Paracoccaceae bacterium | reverse complement strand
TGCCCCCGGACCAGGCCCGTCCCGCCAGCCGCCGCACCGGCGGGATCTGGGCGAGGATCATCAGCACCACCACGGCGCAGAGCACGGCCGAGATCGGGCGGTCGAAGAAGTTCCAGTAGTTGCCGTCCGCCAGGGTAAAGGCCCGCCGGAGGCTCCGGTCGAGGATGGTGCCGAGCACGATGCCGAGGACCAGCGGCGCCATCGGATAGTTCATCAGCCGCAGCCCGTAGCCGACGACACCGAAGAAGACGACGACCCCGATGTCGAAGAACCGGGACTGGATCGCGTAGGGGCCGATCAGGCACATCACCGCGATCACCGGCATCAGCCAGGTGTCCTTCACCTTCAGGATCAGGATCATGACCTTGGTCAGCCCGAGACCGAGGACCAGGATGCCGACCGTCGCCAGCGCCAGCATCGCGATGATGTTGTAGACCATCTGCGGATTGGTGGTCATCATCAGCGGCCCCGGCTGGGCGCCGTGGATCACCAGCGCCGCCATCAGCACCGCCGCCACGCCCGACCCCGGGATGCCGAGGGTCAGCACCGGGATGATCGCGCCGGGGACCGAGGCGTTGTTGCCCGTCTCGGCCGCCGTCAGCCCCTCGACCGAGCCCTTGCCGTATTCCTCGGGTTTTTTCGAGGTGCGCTTGGCGAGGGCATAGGAGGTCCAGGCGCCGATATCCTCGCCCACCCCGGGCAGAAGGCCTGTGATCGTGCCGAGGATGCCCGATCGGACGATGGTCCACTTCATCGCGAGGACATCGCGGATGCGGGGCAGGATCCGGTCCGAGGCATCCGAGATCGAGGCATTGGCCCGCCGCCGCATGACGTAGAGCACCTCGGCGAAACCGAAGGCCCCCACCATGGCGGGCAGGAGCGCGATGCCGCCCGTCATCTCGGGCTGGCCGAAGGTGAAGCGGGCGTAGCCGTAGGCCGGGTCCTGCCCGATCATCGCGACCAGCAGGCCGAGGATGCCCGCGATCCAGCCCTTGATCGGGTCATTGCCCGACAGCCCGCCGGACAGCATGACCCCGGCGAGGGCCAGCCAGAAGAACTCGTAGGCGCCGAAAGACAGGGCGAATTCGCCCAAGGGCGGGGTGATCGCCGCCAGAAGGATGATGCCGAGGATGGTGCCGAAGG
>JAMWZF010000645.1 GCA_024304875.1 Paracoccaceae bacterium | reverse complement strand
CCTGTCATGCAGTCACAGCTGCATCACTCGCTGTTCAAGCCCCTTGTGAGAGGGTTGCCGGGGCTGCCTTTGCCCTCTGCCAGCTGCCCGGCCACGGTCAGGCAGGCCTGGGCGATGGCGGTGGCGGGGGTTGGCCCGCCGGTCTGGTCGGCCACGACGCTCAGGGTGTCGCGGCTGGCGCCGAGGCGCAGCATGGTCTTCACGAAGTTGGCCCCATGGGCCGAGAAGACCCAGGAGGTGCGCAGGATGGCGTGGGTCGCATGGGTGTCGCGGATCGCCTGCTCTCCGGCCAGCTTGGAGCGGCCGTAGGCGTTCAGCGGTCCGGTCGGGGCCTCGGGGCCGCGCGGGATGTCCCCGCTGCCGTCGAAGACGTAGTCGGTCGAGATATGCACCAGCGGGATGTCGAGTGCGGCGCAGGCCCGGGCCATGGCCCCGGGCGCCTCTGCATTGATCCGGGTGGCGAGGGCCTCTTCCTCTTCGGCCCGATCGACAGCGGTATAGGCGGCGGCGTTGATCACGGCGCGGGGGCGGGCGTGGAGGATGGCCGTCGCGCAGGTCTGCGGGTCCGACAGGTCGGCCCGGTCGCGCCCCAACAGGGTGACACCGCCCAGGCGGCCGAGTTCCGTGGCCACCTGGCCGGTCTTGCCGAAGACGAGGATCATGACGGGTATTCCTTCGGTGGCGATGCGCGGTGGGCGCGCGGCGGGGCCGGGGCTTGTGTCCGGGCTTTGCCGGGTCTGTGTAGCGCGCGTGAAAGCGGCAGGGCAAGGACAGGGCGCGCCGGGCCGATCCCGGAGGCGGCCCGGACGTCGGGGTCTGCATGGGCAGACACCCCCGCGGTGTCCCGCAGGGGTGTCGTTGGCCGTTCAGGTTGCGCGGGGGGGCAAGCCCCACGCGCGCCTCGGCGCCCGAAACCGGCCCGGATCAGTCCAGCGCCTTGTCCGAGACCACGTGGGTCCATGCGCCCTCGGGCTGCTTGGTGATGACCGGGTCGGACCCGCCGGCCAGCAGCGTCTCGACCGTGCGCTCGTAGTCGGCGGGGTCCAGCGCGCCGTTGGAGCCTGCGGTCAGCTTGGCGACCTCGCCCATCATGCGGATCTGGTGCGCTTCGGTCTGGGCGCCGGTCTCGTCGTAGTCGAGCAC
>JAMWZF010000644.1 GCA_024304875.1 Paracoccaceae bacterium | reverse complement strand
GGACTGGCCGAAGCCGGCATCGAGGCCGGCTGGGCCTCGCTGATCGTCGGGCTCGTGCTCGGCGTCATCGCGGCGATCCTCGTGTTCAAGGGGACCAGCGACCTCAAGCTGTCGAGCCTCGCCCCAAGCCGCACCGCCGAGAACGTCAAGCGCGACACGCAAGCCCTTCAAGGAGGCAGAACCAATGCCTGACACCACCCGTACCCCCGACGACATCGAACGCGACATCGAGCGCGAGCGCCAGGAACTGGGCCGCACCGTGGACGAACTGCAGGACCGGTTCTCTCCCGACCGCATCTTCCGCGAGGTGGGCCGCGGCCTGACCGACCATGGCCAGGACATCGGCGAGGCGATCACCCAGTCCGTCAAGCGCAACCCCGTGGCCCTCGCCCTGACCGGCATCGGTCTGGCCTGGCTGGTCAGCGGCCGGTCCTGGGACGAGGACGCCCGGCGCGTCTTCCCGAACGGCAACGGCCGCAAGGCAGAGGCCCGCTATGACACCGGCCGCCTCGACACCGGCCCCGGCACCCGCCCGGCGCACCCCGAAGCGATGCGCAGCCACGGACCGGGCGGCGTCATGGACGATCCCGCCTACGTCCCGCCCGCCGGCGTCGGCTCTTCCGCCGACATGAACCGGCCCTATGCGGGCCGGCGCGAGGACGACTGGCTCTATGCCGACGACGACGCCTTCTGGGACGATCTGGACGAGGACGAGGACCTCTACGCCGACGACGGACCCGGCTTCGGCGAGCGCACCGCGTCGAACCTGCGCGGCATGGCCGACCAGGCCGGTGATGGCGTGTCCTCCGCGGCCGACGGCGTCGGCGAGCGGGCCGCAAGAGCGCGGGAAGGCGCGGCCAGCGGCCTGCGCGGCGCCCGCGACAGCGTGAGCGACGGGGCTGCAAGAGCCCGCGACGGCCTGTCCTCCGCGCGGCACTCCACCGCCGCCCGGGCCCGGCGCATCCGCCGGCGTCTGGCCCACGGCACCGAGGACATGGCCGAGGCCGCCCGCGAGCGCGTCATCGCCGCCCGCTGGTCCGCCGTGAAGGCCCGCCGCGCCGCCGGCCGGCGGATGCGGGCCGGTGCCGACCGGGCCGAGGAGTTCTACGAGCAGAACCCCCTCGTCGTCGGCGGCCTCGCCCTCGCCGC
>JAMWZF010000643.1 GCA_024304875.1 Paracoccaceae bacterium | reverse complement strand
GTCCGGCGTCGGGCAGGTGCGCGCCGGGAGCAGGGTGCCCGTCACGGCCCAGCCGCGCGGCGGGAAAGACATCCCAGAAGTAGAGGTGGTGGAAGAACGGCGGCAGCGGATCGCCCTCGCCGATATCCGGGCGCTCGCCGAGGGTCACCTGCATCGCGCGGGCGCGGGCAGGGTCCATGCGATCGGTCTTGATATCTGTCATCGGAGCCTCCCTTCGCCGCCCCCGCACCATCGCGGGCGACGCGCCGGATGCCAAGAGGACCGCGCCCACCGGCCGCCAGACAAGGACCTGGGCCGTCTTCCCGGGCCGAACCGAAATCGAAAGCGCCGCGCCTCCCCCTTCATTCTGGCAGAAAAACGCACTCCGTCAGATGCCACCTGGCGATGCGCCGGGACCTGCAACGGACGTCCTGCCACCCTCAGGTCATCGCCTTCAGCTGCTCCATCAGTTCCGCCAGAGCCTTGTCGTACCGCTCGCTGATCAGCCGCCCGTTCCCGTCGAAGGCATTGGACGAATCCGCCACCAGCACCTCCGGCCCCGGCAGCACCCGCGCCCGGAACGGCACCATCATCAGGCGCAGGGCGAATTGCGACCGGTCCCCGCCGCCGCGCCCGTCCGCCGCCGCGACGAGGGCCACCGGCTTGTCCCGCCAGGGGCCGCCCTTGGTCCGGCTGATCCAGTCGAGGGCGTTCTTCACCACGCCCGAGGGGCCCTTGTTGTACTCCGGGCAGGCGATCACCACCGCGTCCGCCGCCTTGACCTGGTCCGCGAGGGTCTGCACCGCCTGCGGGATACCCTCGGCCTCGAGGTCGCCGTCGTAGAGCGGCAGGCGCAGGTCGCCGTCGACGAAGGTGTCGGGGTCGAAATGGCGGACCGCCTCCAGCATCAGCTTGCGGTTGGTCGAGGCGGCACGGAGGGCGCCGCAAAGGCCGAGAAGGGTGGTCATGGCAGGGATCCGGGCGGTTGTGTCGGGGCAGAGGATAGAGGCAGCGCACACGCTGTCCACTGCGGCAGAGGGTCCCTCGGCCGACGCGCCAGCCGGCGGGACGGTCCCTAACAAGTGGTTAACGCTCGCACTGCTAACTTTCCGCAAGCCGTCGTAATCGCTGCGCTTTCAGGGCCTTGATCAGCGCGCGAGGACTCCAGAAC
>JAMWZF010000642.1 GCA_024304875.1 Paracoccaceae bacterium | reverse complement strand
CGTACTGGCGGCGCTGGCCGTCGGCGGCCTGGGGACCGACCGGTTCCACTTCGCGGGGTTCCTGCCGCCGGTCTCGGGCAAGCGGCGAACGGCGTTGACGGAACTGGCGGGGATCGAGGGCACTCTGGTGATCTACGAGACGGGCAGGCGCATTAGGGAGTTGTTAGATGACTTGTGCGAGGTTCTGGGAGAGGGGCGTCAGACGGCGCTCTGCCGCGAGCTGACCAAGGTCTTCGAATCGGTCGAGCGGGGCACCCTCGGCGCCCTCCGGGACCGCGGCGATGCGCTCGAGACCCGGGGCGAATTCGTGGTGCTGGTGGACCGGTCGACGGTCCGGGACGCGGGCAGGGACGAGGAGATCGACATGGCCTTGCGTGAGGCTTTGCAGACGATGCGCGTCAAGGACGCGGCCAACGCCGTGGCCGGCGCCCATGGCTTGAACCGCCGGGAGGTCTACCAGCGGGCCCTGGCCCTGGGCCGCCCCCCGGACGGGAACGACTGATGCAGTTCGCCTTCGATTTCACCGCGCCGCCGCCGATGGCCCGGCCGCCTGCGCCCCAGCCTGGCATGAGGTCCCGGCAGGCGCGCGGACTGACGAATTATCACGCGGGCCGCGTGGCCGAGGACTGCGTCGCCCGCGCCTATCATCGCCTCGGTTGCCGCATCGTCGCCACCCGCCACCGGACCCGGGCCGGCGAGGTCGACTTGATCCTGCGCAGCGGATCGGAAGTGATCTTCGTCGAGGTCAAGAAGGGCCGGACCCACGACGGCGCGATCGAACGTGTCCGCCCGGCGCAGGTCAGGCGCATCCGGGCAGCCGCTTCCGAATTCATCTCGCGCGAACCTCTCGGCCAGTCGACCCCCGTCCGCCTCGATGTGGCCACCGTCGACGGCACCGGATCGGTCCGGTTGCATCCGGGCGTCCTTGCGCATTTCTGAGGCGCGGTCCATCTAGCGGGAAACCAACCCCAGCCGGAGCCCGCGCCCATGCCCCTTTCCGTCGCCCTCCAGATGGACCCCATCGCCGATGTGAATATCGACGCCGACAGCACGTTCCGGCTCGCCCTCGAGGCGCAGGAGCGGGGGCATTCGCTGTTCCACTACACGCCCGACAAGCTTGCCTTCCAGGCGGGCCGCGTCACCGCCCGGGGC
>JAMWZF010000641.1 GCA_024304875.1 Paracoccaceae bacterium | reverse complement strand
GGCCCGCCGCGATCCTCTCCGCCGTGCAGTCGGCACCGATGTACTCCGGCACGGTCCGGCTTTCGGCCACGATGTTCACGAGGGTCACCGTGTCGATCAGCAGCTTGGACTTGATGATCCGGCGGCTCAGCCAGTTCATGTCGTAGGCGATCACCATCGGCGTCCCGGCGGCGGCCAGCTCCAGCGACACCGTCCCCGAGGCGGCCAGCGCGATGTCGGCGGCGGCAAAGGTGGTGAGCTTGTCACCACCCTCGATCAGCACCGGGGGCACCGGCCAGCGGGCGGTCTGCCGCCGGACGAGATCGCCGAGACCGGGGGCGACGGGGAGAATGACCTGCACTCCCGGCACCTCTGCCCCGAACCGGCCGATGGCTTCTCCGAAGGTGCCGGCGAGGCGCGTGACCTCTCCCCTCCGCGAGCCCGGCAGGGCGCAGAGCGTCGGACCGGTCAGCCCGTTCTCGGCACGGAAGGCCGCGACCCGATCCGCATCGGGTTCGGGCAGGCTCGCCACCGGATGGCCGACGAAGGTGCAGGGCACGCCCGCGGCCTCCATCAGCGGCGGCTCGAAGGGGAAGAGCGCAAGCACGTGGTCCACCACGCCGCGCATCTTCTCGGCCCGTTGGGGACGCCAGGCCCAGACCGTGGGTGCGACGTAGTGGACGACCCGCTGGCCCGGCGCCGCCTCCTTCACCCGGCGGGCGACCCGCAGGCAGAAATCGGGGCTGTCGATGGTCAGGACGACATCGGGCCGGGTGTCGACGATCGCGTCGGCCATCTGCCGGATGCGCCGCATGAGGTGCCGGTATTTCGGCAGCACCTCGACGAGGCCCATGACCGAAAGTTCGGACATCTCGAAGCGGCTGGCGAGGCCCTCCGCCGCCATCTCGGGGCCGCCGACGCCGTCGAAGGTCACGTCCGGAGCGAGGTCCTTCAGACCTGCCATGACGGCCGCCCCCAGCCGGTCGCCCGAAGCCTCGCCCGCGATCAGGAAGACCCTCACGCCGACACCCCCCGGTGGACCTGAAGGAACATCTCGCGCGCGTTGAGGGTGCCGATCACCTGGCTGCGGTCGATGACGAGGACGCCGCCAGCCTCGATCACGAGACCCGCGAGCCCCGCCGCGGCGGCGCGCCGTGCGGTGTCCGGGCCAGGAC
>JAMWZF010000640.1 GCA_024304875.1 Paracoccaceae bacterium | reverse complement strand
CCGCCTGTCTTGGCGCCTGTCCAAGGCGGCGCACCCCGGCGCGGGCCGGAGCCGGTCCCCGCGCAGGGATCAACGAAGAGGTGACGGCACCACCTGCCGGACGTCCGGGGGCCGACGACGGCTCATCCCGCCGCGGCGACCGTCCCGTCCCCGGCATCCTGCCGTCCGTGCTCCAGCACGATGCCCCCCGCCCCGTCATGCCGGGCCACCCAGGCGTGGGGCGGGCGGAAGCGGGAGCGGAAGAGCTCGGCCTGCCAGAGCGGGGCGCCGGGCGCGCGCAGGTCGTCGGGGTGCCGCAGCGACGGCAGGGAGGACAGCCGCCAGCGCTCGCGCGCCGCGCTGAGCTGCGCCGTCGCCCCGCGCCGGATCAGCCAGCAGGGCACGCCGTGCGCCTCGCTGCGCAGGGCCAGCCGTTTCGTCGCGGTGAAGTCGAGCACCGCCGGATCGCCCCAGACCTCGGCCACCACGGCCGACAGCGCGGTGCAGGCCAGCGCCTGTTCGCAGGCCCAGAGCACGTCCCGCGCCTGGGACAGATCCAGACGCAGCACCGGCGCGGCGAAGCCCTGGCCGGCCATGCCGGTGAGATAGGGCACCCCGGCCTCGAGCCGCGTCACCCGGTCGAGGATCCACAGCACCGGCCCGGTCCCCCGCAGGTGCGCGGTGAGGAATCCCGTCACCGCCCCGTCCGCCGCCGGGTTGACCTGCCGCGCGGCAAAGACCTCGGACAGGGTCGCATGGGGCAGCACCGCGCCCTGGGGCGCCTCGCCGGACCGGGAACGGTCCCGCAGCAGCTCTGTCGCGGTTCTGGGCTCGGGCGGGGCGCACTGCACCGGGGCTCCTTTCTGGCAGGTGGGGAGTCGCGTGTTCTACATTTGTTCTAGTCCTGCCCCAAGGATTCGTCAAATCCCGCTTGCACCCGCCGGGGCCTTTGTCAGACCCTTGCGGGAGGGAGGACCGAGACATGCGCAGACCCATCGTGACCGGCCTCGCGGCGCTGACCGCGGGCATGCTCTGGGCCGAGACCCGGCCGGCGGGCCTGCCGGACCCCCTGACCGACGCCGACTACCTGCCGCTGCGGGCCGAGGAGGCGGAGCTGGGACAGCTGCTGTTCTACGACCCGATCCTCTCGGGCAACCGGGAGGTCAGCTGCGGCACCTG
>JAMWZF010000064.1 GCA_024304875.1 Paracoccaceae bacterium | reverse complement strand
GCTCGATGCAGGGCACCTGGACGAGGCCCTTCACGGGGTCGCAGGTCATGCCGAGGTGGTGTTCCAGCGCGATCTCGGCGGCGTTCTCCACCTGCTCGGGCGTACCGCCGAGGACGGCGCAGAGGCCGGCGGCGGCCATGGCGGCAGCGGAGCCGACCTCGGCCTGGCAGCCGGCCTCGGCCCCGGAGATCGAGGCGTTGTACTTGATGAGACCGCCGATGGCGGCGGAGGTCAGGAGGAACTCGGGGATCCGCGCCGAGGTGGCGCCGGGGACATGGGTCAGCCAGTAGCGGATCACCGCGGGCATCACCCCCGCCGCGCCGTTCGTGGGGGCGGTGACGACCTGGCCGCCGGCGGCGTTCTCCTCGTTCACCGCCATGGCGTAGCAGGACATCCAGTCGTTGATGACATGGGGCGCGGAGAGGTTGAGGCCCCGTTCCGAGACCAGCGCCTGGTGCAGCGCCCCGGCCCGTCGCCGGACGTTGAGGCCCCCGGGCAGGGTGCCCTCGCCGGTCAGGCCGCGGTCGATGCAGTCGCGCATGACCTCCCAGATCCGGGCGATGCCGCGGTCGAGGTCGGCGCCGGGCATCCGGGCCAGTTCGTTCGCCCGTTTCATCTGCGCGATGGTCAGGCCCGTGCGGGCGGCCATGTCGAGCATCTCGGCGGCGGTCTTGAAGGGATGCGGCACCGGCGGGCCGGTATCGGTGTCCTTGCCTGTCGCAAGCTCCGCCTCGGTCAGGACGAAGCCGCCGCCGACCGAGTAGTAGGTGACCTGCACGACCTCGTCCCCCTGCGCGTCCCGCGCCCGCAGGATCAGCCCGTTGGCATGGCCGGGCAGGGGCGGGCCGTAGTCGAAGGTCAGGTCCGCGGCCGGATCGAACGCCAGGGGGCCGAGGCCCTCCGGCGTGACCTGCCTCTCCTGCGCGATGCGGGCGAGTTCCGCCTCGGCCCGGTCGGCGTCGTAGCTGTCGGGGCGGAAGCCGGCGAGGCCGAGGATCACGGCCCGGTCGGTCGCGTGGCCGACGCCGGTGAAGGCGAGCGAGCCGTGCAGCGAGGCGCGCAGCCCCGCGACCGCAAAGGGCTGGGCGCGCAGGTGGTCGAGGAACCGCGCCGCCGCCACCATCGGCCCCATGGTGTGCGAGGAGGAGGGGCCGATCCCCACCTTGAACATGTCGAAGACGGACAGAAACATCGCGCGGCCTTTCCGGAATTTCAGGTCAGCCTGAGCCCTGGGTCCGCCGGGTGCAACACGCAAACCGACCCCTCTTGAACCGTTTGCGCGGGGTCTGGATCGGGTGCGCGCCGCACGGATCGGGCAAGGCGGGGGCGATGAAGGGGCGCGGCCCCGCGGATCCCGGAGGCTTCAGGGGGAAGGCCCTGCAGCCGCTCTGCGATTCCAGGAAGGTCCGCCCGGCGGTCGGGGCTGGCCAGTCGGTTCCGGGGGTGGAGTGCCAACCAGCGCAGCATCGGGCCGAGGCAGCCGTCGCCCGGCATCGGGCGCGGGCCCATGGCATCGAACGTGAGATGGGCCGGACTGCCTCGGCCTTTGGTCCCGGCGGTCCACCCGCCTTGGGGTGTCGGGCAGTCCTGCCATCCCGAGGGCGAGACCCACGCAGAACGAGGCGGTGTCGGGGGCGTCGTGCGGGACAAGGTCGGAGATGGCGCGATCCCCCCGGGGCCGGCCGCGGGCCGCGCCGTTCAAAGCCACGCCCCGGGGCCAATTCGGCCGATCCTCCCCCTCGCCCCCGGGGCCAACCCGCCCTATAAGCGGCCTGACCGCCAATCCCGGAGCAATCCCCCATGTCCGACCTCTCGCCCATCGACAAGGCCAAGTTCGCCGCCGCCAAGCGCGCCACCGAGTATGTCGAGGACGGCATGCGCGTCGGGCTCGGCACCGGGTCCACCGCGGCCTGGCTGGTCCGGTGCCTGGGCGAAATGGTCGAGAACGGGCTGAAGATCACCGGCGTTCCTACCTCGTCGCGCACCGCCGAGCTGGCGCGGGGGGTCGGGATCAAGGTGGTCTCGCTCGACGAGGCCAGGTGGCTCGATCTGACCATCGACGGGGCGGACGAGTACGATGCCAACCTCAACCTCATCAAGGGCGGCGGCGGGGCCCTGTTGCAGGAGAAGATCGTCGCCACCGCCTCGGACCAGATGGTGGTGATCGCGGACATCTCGAAGCAGGTGGAGACCCTGGGGTCCTTCCCCCTGCCGGTCGAGGTGATCCCGTTTGGATGGCAGACCACGAAGACCCTGGTGGAGGAGACCCTGATCGGGATGGATGTCCTCGGCCGGACGTCGTCGCTGCGCCTGAACGGGGACCGGCCCTTCGTGACGGACGAGGGGAACTACATCCTCGATCTGCACCTCAACCGCATCGGCAATGCCCGGCAACTGTCGCTGGTGCTGAATCAGATCCCGGGGATCGTGGAGAACGGCCTGTTCATCGACATCTGCGACGCGGTGGTGATCGGCTACGGCGACGGCAGGGTCGAGGTGCGCGACATCAACGAGGGCACGGTCGAGGAAAGCCGCATCGACTTCCTCGAGACCGAGAACCTGTTCACCGACCTCGACTAGGCCGCCGTTTCCCTTGGCCGGCGGGCGCGGAGCAGGAGCAGGTCCGCCCGTCCCATAGCGCTGCGCAGGGCCAGGGGCGACAACCGGATGCCGACCTCGCGCCCCCGCCTCTGGCGCCGGATCAGCCCGGCCTTCTCCATCTCGGCCAGGTGGTGGCGGAAGGAGGCTTCGGGGATCCGGGCGGCCGTGTAGAGGCCGAGAACGCTGTCCCCCGTCCAGGGCCGTTCGGCGAGCATGCGGAACAGTGTCATTCGCCGTGGGTGGGCGAGGGCGCGAAAGGCGCGGGCATGGCGGGTGTCGTCGTCTGACATTCTGGTGACCTCCGGTGGGGCGTGGCCCCCGTGTTGCGGAATGGAGCCATTCTGCGCGCGGTGCCTTGAGATTCGGTTAATGCCTGCGGCCAGGACTGATGGCGGCGGAGGTTTTCCGGTTTTGGTTCAGGCGCTTGCCGGCCATGGAGAACATCAGAACGTTAGCGTTCTGGAGTCCTTGCAGCCCACGGTTGTTCCGACGCCGCCTGAACCCGGAACCATGTCGCGTCATCCGCCTCCCCTCCCTCTGCGATCCGTGCCTCTTCCGGCCCGCCACCGGTCCCGAGCCGGGCCGCGGGAGCTTCCCCGCCCGCCCGGCGGCCGCTCGGCCGGGGTCCCCTCCGGCCGCGCCTGCCGCTCTGGCCTTCCGGCTCCCCCTGTGGTCTACCCCTAGGGCGTCAGAGACAGGGCATCCGGATGAGCGACTTCGACTACGATCTCTTCGTCATAGGCGGCGGCTCGGGCGGTGTCCGGGCGGCACGGCAGGCGGCGGCCACGGGGGCCCGCGTCGCGCTCGCCGAGGAGTATCGGCTGGGCGGGACCTGCGTGATCCGGGGCTGCGTGCCCAAGAAGCTGATGGTCTTCGCCTCGGAGTTCCGCGAGACGCTGACCGAGGCGCGCGCCTACGGCTGGGACATCGGCGAGGGCCGCTTCGACTGGCCGGCCTTCCGCGGCAAGCTGCACGGGGAACTGGACCGGCTCGAGAAGGTCTATCGCAAGCTTCTCGATACCTCGGGGGTCGAGATCTTCGACGCCCGCGCCTCCTTCGAGGACGCCCACACGCTCAAGGTCGGCGACAGGACGGTCACCGCGAAGACCATCCTGGTGGCGACCGGCGGCCACCCGGTGGTGCCCGACATGCCGAACGCCGGGATGGGGCTGGTCTCGAACGACCTCTTCCTGCTCGAGGACCTGCCGGAATCGCTGCTCATCATCGGCGGCGGCTACATCGCCTGCGAGTTCGCCGGGATCATGAACGGCCTCGGGGTCGAGGTGACGCAATACTACCGCGGCGCCCAGGTCCTGCGCGGCTTCGACGAGGAGGCCCGGGGCCTGATCGCCGATGCGATGTGCGAGCGGGGCATCGACCTGCACGTCGGGACCAACGTCGTCTCGATGGGACCGGTGGACGAGGAAGAGGAGGAGCGCCTCGGCGGCGACATCCACATGGAGGAGGATCTCCTCCCCCGGGCCCGGGCCGAGGAGAAGGGACCGGTCAGGGTCAAGGCCTCGAACGGGACCGAGAAGGTCTTCGACCGGGTGCTCTTCGCCACCGGGCGCGACCCGAACACCTCGGGCCTCGGGCTGGAGGAGGTCGGGGTCAAGCTCGGCCGGCGCGGCGAGATCGTCGTCGACGACTATTCGCGCTCGTCTGTCGATCACATCTACGCCATCGGGGACGTGACCCGGCGGCTGGAACTGACGCCCGTCGCGATCCGCGAGGCGATGGCCTTCGTGCAGACCGTCTTCCACGACAATCCGACCCCGGTGGACCACGATCTCGTCCCCTCCGCCGTCTTCACCCAGCCCGAGTTCGGCACCATCGGCCTGAGCGAGGAGGAGGCCCGCGACCGCGAGCCGATCGAGGTCTACTGCTCGTCCTTCAAGGCGATGCGCTCGGCCTTTGCGGGGGCGCCCGACCGGGCGATGATGAAGCTGATCGTGAGTCGGGAGAGCCGCAAGATCCTGGGCTGTCATATCGTCGCGCCCCATGCGGGAGAGTTGATCCAGCTCGCCGGAATTGCGGTAAAGATGGGGGCGACGAAAGAGGACTTCGACCGGGTCACGGCGGTTCATCCGACGATGGCCGAAGAGCTGGTCACCATGCGGGAGCCGGTGCGGACCGCTTGAACTTGGCGGCCGCATCCCCCAGTTGAAATTAGGACAAGAGCCCGGCCACCATCCGGGCGGCAAGGAAAGAGACCGAATGGCAGGCAACAACGGCGGCCCCTGGGGGGGCGGAGGCGGCAGAGGACCGGGCGGCGGCGACGACGACGACCGGAACCGGCCGAACGGAGGACGCCCGACGCAAGGCGGCAGCCAGATTCCCGAGATCGACGAGCTGATGAACCGCGGCCGCGAGCGGCTGCGCGTGCTGATGGGCGGCGGCAACGGCAACGGGCCCGGCGGACCGGGCCGGGGAGGCGGCGGCGAGGGGCCGAAGCTGACCCGCGGAACCGTCGGCCTCGGCGCTCTCGTCGTGGTCGGTCTCTGGGCCTTCTCCAGCTTCTACACCGTCCGGCCCGAGGAACTCTCGGTCGAGCTGTTTCTCGGTGAATGCATCGACCCCTGCATCGGCCAGCCGGGCCTCAACTTCGCGCCCTGGCCGCTGGTCACCCACGAGGTCGTGCAGGTCACCCGCGAGCAGGTCATCGACATCGGCGACGACGACGTGCCCCAGACCCTGGCCGGCGACCGCACCGCCCAGAGCCTGCTGGACGCCGACACCGGCCTGATGCTGACCGGCGACGAGAACGTCATCGACATCGGCTTCCAGGTGGTCTGGAACATCACCCGCCCGGACATGTATCTGTTCAACCTCGCCAGCCCCGAGGAAACGATCCGCGCGGTCGCTGAATCGGCCATGCGCGAGATCATCGCGCGCTCCGAACTCGGCAACGTCAACCGCGAGCGGGAAGTCATCGGCGACCAGCTTCAGGCGCTGATCCAGTCCACGCTCGACAGCTACGATGCCGGCGTGAACATCGTCCGGGTCAACATCGACGAGGCCGACCCGCCCGACACGAGGGTCGAGGTCAACGACGCCCAGGGCAACATCCAGCAGACCTCGCCGCTCGCCGCCTACCGCGACGTGCAGGACGCCTCGCAGGAACGGGTCCAGCTTCAGAACGAGGCCGACGCCTACGCCAACCGGGTGACCGCCCAGGCCCGCGGTACCGCGGCCCAGATCCTCGAGGGCGCCGAGGGCTACCGGGCCCGCGTGGTCAACGAGGCCGAGGGTGACGCGAGCCGCTTCCTGTCGGTCCTGTCGGAGTACAGGAACGCACCCTCGGTGACCCGGCAGCGTCTCTATCTCGAAATGATCGAGGATGTCCTCGGACCTTCCGAGATCATCCTGCTCGACCAGGCCGGCGGCGGCTCCGACGTGGTGCCGTACCTGCCGCTCGACCAGGTTCGCCGCAACACCGCCACGACCACCGGAGGGGGCAACTGATGCGCCGCGCCGTCTATCTCATCCCCATCCTGATCCTGATCGTGGTCGGCCTGCTCTCCTCGATCTTCATCGTGGACGAACGGGAAAAGGCGCTGGTCCTGCGCTTCGGCCGGGTGGTCCAGGTCAAGGAGACGCCGGGCCTCGGGTTCCGGGTGCCCTTCGTCGACCAGGTCGTCACCTACGACGACCGGATCATCTCGCTCGACATGGAAGCGCAGGAGATCATTCCCAGCGACGACCGCCGGCTGATCGTCGACGCCTTCGCGCGCTACCGGATCTCGGACGTGGAACGCTTCCGCCAGGCGACCGGCGCGGGCGGCACCCAGGCCATCGTGATGGCGGACACGCGGCTGGAGAACATCCTGCGCAACGCGGTCCGCGAGGTCCTCGGCTCGGTGACCTCCGACGACATCCTGTCGGCGGATCGCGAGGCCCTGATGCAGCGGATCCGCAACGGCGCGGTGCGGGAGGCCAACGAACTGGGCCTGTCGGTCATCGACGTGCGCCTGAAGCGGACCGACCTTCCGGCCGAGAACCTCGAGGTGACCTACCGCCGGATGGTGTCCGAGCGGGTCCGAGAGGCCGAGGACGAGCGCGCCCGGGGCCGCGAGGCCGCGCAGCGGATCCGTGCCCAGGCCGACCGGACGGTGATCGAACTGGAATCCGACGCCAGCCGTCAGGCCCGGATCATCGAAGGTGAGGCCGACGCACGGCGGAACGCGATCTTCGCCGAGGCTTTCGGGCAGGACGAGGAGTTCTTCCAGTTCTACCGCAGCCTAGACGCCTACCGCGCGGCGCTTCAGTCCGGCAACACCCGCTTCGTGATGTCGCCCGAGATGGAGTTCTTCGACTACCTGCGCTCGCCGGGAATCGACGACGGCCTCTCCGGCGGGACGGCTTCCCCCGAGGGTGACACCCCCGAGGCGGCAGGCGAGACCGAGGACGAGGCTGCGGCGCCCGATACGGCGACGCCCGAAGCCCCGGCCGAGGAAGACGCCGCCGAGACCGATCCCGCGCTCGAGGACGGGGCGGCCACCGACGACGCCACCGCGCCGCTGACCGGCGAGGAGGAGGTGGAGATCGACGAGGCGAACGCGCTGACGGACAACTGACATGGGCTGGGCGCTTCTCGCCCTCGGCCTGGTATTTCTCGTCGAGGGGCTGGTGTACGCACTGGCCCCTCACATCGTTGAGGATCTGCTGCGCGCGATGCGCGACATGCCGATGGAGACCCGCCGCCTGCTCGGCCTCGGTGCGATGGCCGCGGGGCTGGCGCTGATCTGGCTCGCGGCGCAGCTGGGGGTCCTCGGCTGAAGATGCTCACATATCTCTCACCGGCCAATAACGGCAGGGTGAAGCAACGTGCGGGGCTTTGAGTTGCGCCTGTGCCGCCCTAATGTGATTGTCAGCCAGCCTCGGGGACGGGTGCGTGCCGTCCGTCCCCGGACTCAGGCGCGGGCGATCGGCCCGATACGCCGCGATCCAGATGAAAGAGGAGGTCCTTCGTGACTGAACAGGTACTCGCCCCGACACGGCCCGCCGGCCCCCGGGGCATGACGCAGGCATTCTGGGCCATGGCCCTCGGTGCAGCCATCGCGCTCGGCCAGGCCCTGCCGGCCCCGGCGCAGACCCGGCCCACCACCTTCGCCGACCTCGCGGAGCAGGTCAGCCCCTCGGTGGTGAACATCACCACCTCGACCACCATGGCCCAGGGCACCGGCCCGCAGGGCGTCGTGCCCGAAGGTTCGCCCTTCGAGGATTTCTTCCGCGACATGCCGACCCCGGACGGCCCCCGCCGGTCCTCGGCCCTCGGCTCGGGCTTCGTGATCTCGGCCGACGGCTACATCGTGACGAACAACCACGTCATCGAGGGCGCCGACGAGATCGAGGTGGAGTTCTTCCCCCGCGACGGCGGCCCGACCGAGATGCTCCCCGCCGAGCTGGTGGGCGCCGATCCCAACACCGACATCGCCGTGCTCAAGGTCGAATATGACGAGGACCTTCCCTTCGTGTCCTTCGGTGACAGCAATGCCGAGGGCGCCCGGGTGGGCGACTGGGTCATGGCCATGGGCAACCCGCTCGGCCAGGGCTTCTCGGTTTCGGCCGGGATCGTCTCGGCCCGCAACCGGGCGCTTCAGGGCACCTACGACGATTACATCCAGACCGACGCCGCCATCAACCGCGGCAACTCGGGCGGGCCGCTGTTCAACATGGATGGCGACGTCATCGGCGTGAACACCGCGATCCTGTCGCCCACCGGCGGCTCCATCGGCATCGGCTTCGCCATGTCCTCGGCGGTGGTGACCCGGGTCGTGGACCAGCTGATCGAGTTCGGCGAGACCCGCCGCGGCTGGCTCGGCGTGCGCATCCAGGACGTGACCCCCGACATGGTGGACGCGATCGAGGGCCTCGAGGCCGCGCGCGGCGCGATGATCACCGACGTGCCCGAGGGCCCGGCGATGGATGCCGGTCTCGAGGCCGGTGACGTGATCCTGTCCTTCGACAGCCAGGAGGTCGAGAACACCCGCGAGCTGGTCGCCATCGTCGGCAATTCGCCGGTGGGGTCGGAAGTCCCGCTGGTGGTGCTGCGCGGCGGAGAGGAGCGCGACTTCACCGTCGTCCTCGGCCGGCGCGAGACCGCCGAATCCGCGGCCTTCCCCGAGACCGATGAGGACGCCCCCGAGGCCCCGGCAGAGACGACCGACATCCTCGGCCTGACCCTCTCGGAGGTCACTCCGCAGGTGATCGAGGAGTACGATCTCGGCACCGAGACCGGCCTTGTGATCACCGCGATCGACCCGGACAGCGAAGCGGCTTCCAAGGGCCTGCTTCCGGGCGACCTGATCACCGAGGCCGGCCAGCAGAAGGTCGAGACGATCGGCGATCTGCAGGACCGGGTGACCGAGGCGCGCGATGCGGGCCGCAAGTCGATCCTGCTGCTGATCCGCCGTGGCGGCGACCCCCGCTTCGTGGCGCTGACGCTCGAGGATTGAGCCGGACGCCGGGATAGACCATGAAGAGGGCGGGTCCTGCGGGGCCCGCCCTTTTTCGTTTGGAGGCAGACCGATGACCGTGACCCGGCAGGACGAGCTGGACGGACTGAAGCGCATCGGCCGGATCGTGGCCGAGACGATGCAGGCGATGATCCGCGCCGCCGAGCCCGGCATGACCACCGTCGAGCTGGACGGCATCGGCCGCGCCTTGCTGGACGCCGAGGGTGCGGTCCCGGCCCCCGAGGCCACATACGCCTTCCCCGGCGCCACCTGCATCAGCGTCAACGAAGAGATCGCCCACGGCATTCCCGGCCCCCGGGTGATCGCCGCCGGGGACCTCGTGAACATCGACGTCTCGGCCTCGAAGGACGGCTTCTTCGCCGACACCGGCGCGTCGTTCCGGGTCCCGCCGGGGGATACGGCGCAGGATCGTCTCTGCCGCGACGGGCGGCGCGCGATGGAGATCGGCATCGGGCAGGTCCGGGCCGGGCGGCCGCTCAACGGCATCGGGCGGGCCATCGGCCGCTTTGCCGAGGGGCGCGGCTACACCCTGGTGCAGAACCTTGCCAGCCACGGGGTCGGGCGGTCCCTGCACGAATACCCCGAGGGCGTCGCCACATGGCCCAACCCGTCGGACCGGCGGGTGATCCGCAAGGGACTCGTCCTGACGGTGGAGCCGTTCCTGTCGCGCGGGGCGACATGGGCCGCCGAGAGCGGCGACGGCTGGACCCTGATGGCCGAGCCCGCGGCGCCCTGCGTGCAGTACGAGCACACGGTGGTGGCGACCGAGCGGGGCGCGATCGTCCTGACGCAGGCGGCCTGAGGGCCGTCTCAACCGCCGAAGGTCTGGCCCGACAGGGCGATGAGGCCGAAGTCCCGCGCCGTCGCCACCGCCAGCACCGGGCTGGACGGACCGCCGTTCGATGCCTGCCAGGCCGCCACTGCCTGCGCCGTGCCGCTGTCCCATTCGCCGGTGGCCGGCCCGCTGAAGGCCCCGCGCGCCGTCAGCGCCCGCTGCAACGACGCCACGAGATGGGGGTTCAGATCGTCCGGGCAGACCGCCTCGAACTCCGTCACCCGCCGGGGGCTGACGATGTCGGTCCGGGTCACGGTCCGGAAGGCGGCCGGGGCGTCGGGGTCCTCCGCCGCCGGGCCGAGGCGGACCTGCTCGGTCACCGTCTCGAGCACCGCGGGGGTGATCTCGTGCCCGAGGCAGATGCCGTCCGGGCCGGGCAGGATGCGGGCGTGGTCGGCGTCGGGCGCGACACGGCTCCCGGCCCCGCCGCCGCCGGTCGCGGAGACGCAGCCGGCCGTCAGGGCCAGCACGGCCAGGAGGCCGGGTAGGGATCGCATCGGCTGCTCGCCTCTTCGGGGTCTTGCCTTGCGCCCAACCTAGCCCGACCGGCCCGCTGCGGCAAAGCCTCGCGGGATTTCTACTGGAAGCCTGTGGCCGTGCCGCCTAAGTAGGGCCGGATCGACAATCGAGGGCGACAATGGCGAAGATCACCTACATCGAACACGGCGGCACCGAACACGTGGTCGAGGTCCCGAACGGGCTTACCGTGATGGAAGGCGCGCGGGACAACGGAATTCCCGGAATCGAGGCCGACTGCGGCGGAGCCTGCGCCTGTTCGACCTGCCACGTCTACGTGGCCGAGGACTGGGTCGACAAGCTGCCGGCCCGCGAGGCGATGGAAGAGGACATGCTCGACTTCGCCTATGAGCCCGACCCCAGCCGGTCCCGTCTGACCTGCCAGCTCAAGGTCTCGGACGCGCTTGACGGGCTGGTCGTGCAGATGCCGGAAAAGCAGATCTGACCCATGTGGCGCCGGGCCCTCGCCCTGTGCCTGCTGGCGCTGCCCGCCAGTGCCGAGATCACCGGCGCGGCCTACGAGAGCCCGACGGGCCGCTACGGCCACGGCGCGGTCCCCGGGGGCGAGTACGACGGCCTTCGGATCGAACTGTCGACCGGACAGGTCACCGGCTGGACCTCGATGCCGGAGGCTGTCTTCGAGGACACGGCCCCGCGGCTCGTCGATCTTGACGGCGACGGCACGCCCGAGGTGGTGGTCGTGGTGTCCTACTTGCAGGCGGGTGCCGCGATCCGCATCATCGACGGCTGGAGCCGCACGGAGCCGCCGGGGGCGGGGATCGCCATCGTGGCCGAGACGGCACCTATCGGGACCCGCCACCGGTGGCTGGCGATCGCCGGGATCGCCGACCTCGATGCCGACGGCCGGATGGAGATCGCCTACGTCGACCGCCCGCACCTCACCCGGGTCCTCCGGGTGATCGAGGTCGGGCCGGGCTGGACCCTGACCGAGGAGGCCGCCGCGGAAGGCCATACCAACCATCGCATCGGCGAGCGGGAGATTTCGGGCGGCGTCGCGGACTGCGGCCGGGGACCGGAGATCCTGACCGCCGATCCGGGCTGGGCCCGGGTGCAGGGGACCCGGCTTGCGCAGGGTCGGCTGGTGACCCGCGATCTCGGGCCGTATCGCGGCGTCCTGTCGTGCCCGTAGAGCGACCGGAACCGCGATCGTGGAACTCCGCGCGATGGCGGAGGACCGCAGGGCAGATCAGACGAGGGCCGCCAGACAGCACAGCGCCGTGATCTCGGAGAGCTGCTGGCTGGCGCCGAGCACGTCGCCCGTCTGGCCGCCGATGCGGCGCCGGGCGAGGGCGGAGAGCCAGAGGGCGGGCAGAGGGACCAGCAGCGCAAGCGGCAGAAGGGCGGAGGGCCAGAGCAAGAGGGCCGTGGCGGCAGCGAGGCCAAGCGCCCCCCATGCCGCGCCCGCAGTCGGGCGGCCCACCATCCGGGAGAGCCCGTCGGGCCGCGCCGGAGGGACCCTGGCCATGATCGCCACCATCGGCACCCGGCTGACGGCGCCTGTCACCAGCAGCCCTGCGGCGAGGGGCCATCCGCCCTGCGCCGCCAGAAGCGCCAGAGCCTGCCACCGCAGCAGCGCCCCGAGGACCAGCGCCAGGACCCCGTAGCTGCCGACCCGGCTGTCGCGCATGATCTCGAGCCGCCGCTGCGGCGTGCCGCCGCCCCAGAGCCCGTCGGCACAATCGGCCAGGCCATCCT
>JAMWZF010000639.1 GCA_024304875.1 Paracoccaceae bacterium | reverse complement strand
AAGCGAGGTCGCCGTGATCGAGACGGCCGATCCCGAGGTCTGGGTGTCCGAGCCCGTGGTCAGCCCCTCCGCCGCCGGCATCACCGCCGTGGCCGACCTTGCCCACGTCTCGGGCGCCCCCATCGCGCTCGACCGGTCGGGGGTTCGCCTGACCGTGATCGGGCCTGCGGGCGCGGTGGACATCCAGGGCTGCACCGGCGGCTAGGTCAGTCCACCGTCAGGACGAACTTGCCGATGTGGGATTTCTCCTGGAACGCCGCCTGTGCCGCCGCGATCTCGGCCAGCGGCCAGGTCCGGGCCACCAGCGGCCGGACCTCCCCCGCCTCGATCCGGCCGATCAGGGCCTCGAACACGCCGGGGTCGGCGATGGTGCATCCGAAAAGGCTCAGGTCCTTGAGGTAGAGCGTCCGCAGGTCCAGCTCGACCATGGGCCCGGCGATGGCTCCGGCGACGGCGTAGCGCCCGCGCGGGCGGAGCACATCGAGCAGGGCAGGCCAGCCGGGCCCGCCAACGAGGTCCACCACCACCTCCACCGCGTCCCGGCCGAGTTCGGCCGCAAGGTCCGCGTCCCGGCCGAGGCACCGCGCCGCGCCGAGGTCCCTCAGCGCCCCGGCCTTCGAGGGCGACGTCACCGCGATGACCTCGGCCCCCCGCGCCCGGGCCAGCTGAACCGTGGCCGAGCCAACGCCGCCCGAGGCCCCCGTGACCAGCACAGTGTCGCCCGGACCGACGCCGGCGCGGGTCAGCATGTTCTCGGCGGTGATGTAGGAGCAGGGGAAGGACGCCAGTTCGACATCCGTGAGCGGGGTCTGCACCGCATGGGCATGCCGGGCGGGGACGCGCACGAACTGGGCGAAGCCGCCGTCGCATTCCGATCCGATGTACCAGGGGGCGGGCAGGGGCGCGCCGTCCCACTCGCGGAAGACCGGCTCCACCAGGACCCTCTCCCCGATCCGACCGGCATCGACGCCCGCCCCAACCGCCGCGACATGGCCGCAGACGTCGGCGCCCTGGATGCGGGGCAGGGTCAGGGGGGTGTCGCCCCACCCGGCCTCGCCGTTTTCGGACTTGGCGTACCAGCCGGTCCGGATGTTGATGTCGGTGTTGTTCACCGCTGCCGCAGCGACGCGGATCACGACGTCGCCGGGACCGGGACGG
>JAMWZF010000638.1 GCA_024304875.1 Paracoccaceae bacterium | reverse complement strand
GTCGTAGCGGTTCACCGGCGCGTCGAGGATCGCCTCGTCCGCGCCCAGTTCGACCTGCCAGGCCAGGGCGGCGAGGGCGTCTTCGGGGGACATCTCGGAGAGAACGCTCGAATCCATGCCGCCACCATAGGACCCGGGGCGGACAGGTGTAAGGTGGGTTTCAACCCACCCCGGCCCCGGCTAAGAGACATCCATGAGCTTTCGCGCCGATCACCTGCTGGGTATCGAACATCTCGCCCCCGACGAGATCACCACCCTTCTCGACCTCGCCGACCGCTACGCCGACCTCAATCGCGAGGGGCGGCGGACCCACGACGTGCTGGCGGGGATGACGCAGATCAACATGTTCTTCGAGAACTCCACCCGCACCCAGGCCAGTTTCGAGCTGGCGGGCAAGCGGCTGGGGGCGGACGTGATGAACATGGGGATGCAGACGTCGAGCGTGAAGAAGGGCGAGACGCTGATCGACACCGCCCTGACGCTGAACGCCATGCACCCCGACCTCCTGGTGGTGCGGCATCCCTCCTCGGGCGCGGTGGACCTGCTGTCGCAGAAGGTGAACTGCGCCGTGCTGAACGCCGGGGACGGGCGGCACGAGCATCCGACGCAGGGGCTGCTCGACGCGCTTACCATCCGGCGCGAGAAGGGCCGCCTGCACCGGCTGACCGTGGCGATCTGCGGCGACATCGCCCATTCGCGCGTGGCGCGGTCGAACATCATCCTGCTCGGCAAGATGGAGAACCGGGTCCGCCTCGTCGGCCCGCCGACGCTCCTTCCCGCCGGCTGCGGGGACTGGGGGGTCGAGGTCTATCACGACATGAAGGCGGGCCTCGAAGGCGCCGACGTGGTGATGATGCTGCGCCTTCAGAAGGAGCGGATGGATGGCGGCTTCATCCCCTCCGAGCGCGAGTATTTCCACCGTTACGGCCTAGACGCCGAGAAGCTGGCGCTGGCGAAGGAGGACGCCATCGTCATGCACCCCGGCCCGATGAACCGGGGGGTCGAGATCGACGGGGTGATCGCCGACGACATCAACCGGAGCGTCATCCAGGAGCAGGTCGAGATGGGCGTCGCCGTGCGCATGGCGGCGATGGACCTTCTCGCCCGGAACCTCCGCGCCCGCCGGGGGGCGGAGCGGGCGGGAGTGATGGTGTGAGCG
>JAMWZF010000637.1 GCA_024304875.1 Paracoccaceae bacterium | reverse complement strand
GCGCTGGGTGGGGCCCCGGACCAGGGGCAGGACCGCCCGGAGCCCGAGGAACAGGACGAAGCCCGCCGGTCCGAACAGGAAGGTCAGGGCAAGGCAGGGCAGGACGAGGACGTGGGGGATGCGCTCGGCCCGCGCGGTCCGTACCTCCCAGGCGCCGACGACAAGGTCGAAGGCGAGGTAATGCAGCCACCCGGCGAGGGCGACGGTGGGGTCGTCGAACAGGGCCATCACGTTCGCCAGGCTGTCGAATCCGCCCTCCGCCCCGGACCAGCCGGTGAAGATGAGGGCGGTGTAGGCGATGCCGAGCAGGGCGGGGATGGCGAGCCCGGCGACGGCCAGTGCGGCCCGGGGCGCGAGCGGGGAGAGCGTCAGCGCCAGCCAGCCGAGCATGGCGAGGGGGCTGGAGATGGTGAAGAGGGCGGCGGGATCCATTGGGCATGTCCTTCGGAGGGAGGAGCGGGAGCCTTGATCTTGACAGTGTCAATATGGATGGCTCGACATCTGGACGCTGTCAAGATAATCTCTCCAGACCTCGGGAAAGGCCGTGAATTGCCGACGAAAAAAGAGACCTACCACCACGGAGATCTGCGCAATGCCCTGCTTGCCGCTGCCGAATCGGTCCTCGCCGAAACCGGGCCCGAGGCCTTCTCGCTCCGCGCCGTGGCCCGCCGGGTCGGGGTCAGCCACTCGGCCCCCGCGCATCACTTCGGCGACACCGCCGGCCTGCTCGACGCGCTCGCCACCGAGGGGTTCCGCCGGTTCCTCGCCGCGATGGAAGCCGAACAGGCGGTGGCGGGTGACGACCCCAAGGAGCGCCTGATCGGCTCCGGCATGGGCTACGTCCGCTTCGCCGAAAGCGCCCCCGCGCTGTTGCAGCTCATGTTCGGCCCCGGCCGCAAGCCGGACGAGGCCAGCCCCGAATTGCAGCAGGCGGCCGGTGCCTCGTTCGCTCACCTCGTCGACGCCTGCCGCGCCTTGCCGGGGGCCGAGTCGCGGCCCGAGGCCGAGCTTTGGGCCGATGTCTATGCCCGGTGGAGCCTCGTCCACGGCCTCGCCAACCTGTTGATGTCCGGCCGCCTGAAGACGGCCCCCGAGGGCACGGGCCTGGACCGCGAGGCCTTCGTCCACAGCATCGTCCGCCGGATCGCCACCTAGCCCCC
>JAMWZF010000636.1 GCA_024304875.1 Paracoccaceae bacterium | reverse complement strand
CGCGGCGGGGGGTGTCGGGTCCGTCGCCACGGCGATCCTGTCCGCCCTCGGCCACGAGGTCGCCGGCGTGACCGGCCGGCCCGAGACAGAGGATTACCTGCGCGGCCTCGGTGCGACCCGGATCGTGGCCCGCGAGGAGGTGGCCGAGACCGTCAAGCGCCCGTTGGAGAGCGAAACCTGGGGCGGCTGCGTCGACGCCGTGGGCGGGTCGATGCTGGCCCGGGTGCTGGGGCAGATGCAGTACGGCGCCTCCGTCGCGGCGGTGGGCCTGGCCGGGGGCGCGTCGCTGCCCGCCACCGTGGTGCCCTTCCTGCTGCGGGGGGTGAACCTCCTCGGCATCGACAGCGTGATGCAGCCCTTCGAGGCGCGGCAGGAGGCCTGGGGCCGGATCGCGAAGGACCTGCCGATGGAGAAACTGCACGAGATGATCGTGCCGGCGACCCTCTCGGATCTGCCGGACCTGGGTGCGGACATCCTGAAGGGCCGGGTGCGCGGCCGCGTCGTGGTGGACGTGAACGGGTGACGAACCATGCCGCCGGCGCGGAAAATCATGTTCCGGCAGGAGGCGGAGGGTTGATCGCCGCATCGGCGGTCTAACTTCGGGACATGTCGGACAAAGCCCCCCTCATCCTCTGGTTCCGCCGCGACCTGCGGCTGGCCGACCATCCCGCCCTCGATGCCGCCTGCAAATCGGGGCGGCCCGTGATTCCGGTCTTCATCCTCGACGAGGTCTTCGAGGACTACGGCGCGGCGCCGAAGTTCCGGATGCATCACGCGCTGGAGAGTTTCGCGGCGAGCCTGAAGGACAAGGGCAGCCGCCTGATCCTGCGCCGGGGCAAGGCGCTGGAGGTCCTGCGCAGGCTGGTGAAGGAGACCGGGGCCGGGGCGGTCGCCTGGTCGCGCCTCTACGAGCCCGAGGCGGTGAGCCGGGACACGGCCGTCAAGTCGGGCCTCAAGGACGACGGGATCGAGGCTCAGTCCCATCCCGGCCACGTCCTGTTCGAGCCGCACACCGTCGAGACCAAGGACGGCGGGCCCTACAAGGTCTATTCGCCTTTCTGGCGCGCGGTCCGGGACCGGGACGTGGCGGGGCGGATCGCCGGACCGGGCAAGATCCCCGCGCCGGACAGCTGGCCGGACAGCGATGCCTTGGATGACTGGAGCCT
>JAMWZF010000635.1 GCA_024304875.1 Paracoccaceae bacterium | reverse complement strand
CGTGCTCGAACACGGACAGGTCGTCGGCCGGCTGGTCTACGAGGCGATGGCCGAGGTGCCGGACACGCTCTACGGACGCGAGATCGCCTCGAACTACCAGGGCCAGGGGCTGAAGCTCTCCAAGCACTTCCGGAGCTGACCGGACGGGGGCCCGAGCCCCGCCTTGCGAGCGCTACGCCGCCGTCCCGCCCCATGGCGCGCCGGACGCCAGAAGATGCGTTTTCTTGCCAAAGTGAAGGAGCAGCGCGCGCTCGGCTTCGGGCTGGTCCAGATACTCATCTTTGGAAGCATTACTTCCGCCATCGCAGCGGTCCGGACGCAGTGCCGTCAGCCGGGGCCCGGCCTGCCCTCCCCCAGCGCCTTGCCGAGCCGGGGCAGCCGGGCCTTGCGCATCAGCCGGCGCATCTCCCAGTCCTCGCCGGACAGCCGCCGCGCCTCGCCGAGCACCGCCTCGCCGACCGCCTGCACGGCGCCCGGCGCTGCCTCGTGGCAAGCCACCAGCAGACCGTCCGGGTCCAGCCGTTCCAGCCCCTCCTCGGCCAGCACATTTCTTGGAAAGTCCTTGGCGTTCAGCGTCACGATCCCGTCGCAGGAGGACTGCACGGCGCAGGCCAGCACATGCACGTCCGCGGGATCGGGCAGCCAGAACCGGCGCTCGTCCGCCCCGGGCACCCGCGCCCCGGGCATCCGCGCCTCCAGCGCCGCGATCTCGCCGCGCGCGATCACCTCGCCCTCGGGGCCGATCTTGCGCGCGGCGCGGGCCCATTCCTCCAGCACCCTCTCGGACCAGCGCGGCGCGAAGAGGCCCGCCTCGGCCACCCCGATCAGGACCTCGCGCATCACGGTGGGAAAGAGGACGCAGGCGTCGAGGAACAGGCGCGGGCAGCGCCCCGGCCCGACAAGGGCGGTCACAGGCGCCAGACCTGCGCCTTGAGATATCCGGTGTCCGACAGAACCGGGTGGACCGGGTGATCGGGCCCTGCAAAGCCGGTGTGGATCAGCCGGCCCTGCCGTCCGGCGCGTCCGAGTCCGCGCACCGAAGCCGCGGAGAACGACTTCAGATCGGCCGCGTGAGAGCAGGAGCAGAGGCAGAGGAACCCGCCCTCTGCCACCAGCGGCGCGGCAAGGCGGGCGATGCGCTCGTAGGCGCGCAGGCCCTTTTCCAGGGC
>JAMWZF010000634.1 GCA_024304875.1 Paracoccaceae bacterium | reverse complement strand
GCCGTGATGGTCGGCGTGGTCGGCGCCATGGCCGCCTTCTACCACGACAGCACCGACATCCATAACGAGCGCGAGCGCGAGATCGCCAGCCACCGGCTGATCGCCAAGATGCCGACGATCGCGGCCTGGGCCTACAAGTACTCGGTCGGCCAGCCCTTCGTCTATCCGCGCAACGACCTCGATTACGCCAGCAACTTCCTGCACATGTGCTTCAGCGTGCCGGCCGAGGACTACCACGTCGACCCGATCCTGGCCCGCGCCATGGACCGGATCTTCACCCTGCACGCGGACCACGAGCAGAACGCCTCGACCTCGACGGTGCGCCTTGCCTCCTCCTCGGGCGCGAACCCCTTTGCCTGCATCGCCGCCGGCATCGCCTGCCTCTGGGGCCCGGCCCACGGCGGCGCCAACCAGGCCGCGCTGGAGACGCTGAAGGAGATCGGGTCCGTCGACCGCATCCCCGAGTACATCGCCCGCGCCAAGGACAAGGACGACCCCTTCCGCCTGATGGGCTTCGGCCACCGCGTCTACAAGAACTTCGACCCGCGCGCGAAGGTGATGAAGCAGTCCGCCGACGAGGTGCTGGACCTGCTCGGCGTCGAGAACAACCCGATCCTCGCCGTCGCGAAGGAACTGGAGAAGGCCGCGCTGGCGGACGACTACTTCACCGACCGCAAGCTGTTCCCGAACGTCGATTTCTACTCGGGCATCATCCTCGAGGCGATGGGCTTCCCCACCGCGATGTTCACCCCGATCTTCGCGCTGTCGCGCACCGTCGGCTGGGTGAGCCAGTGGAAGGAGATGATCGGCGATCCGCAGAACAAGATCGGCCGGCCCCGCCAGCTCTACCTTGGCGAGACCGCGCGCGACTACGTCGACATCGAGAAGCGGTGACGACCCTTCGCACCCCGAGGCTGACACTTCGCAGGGCCGTCCAGGAGGATCTGGACGGCCTTTTCTCTCTCTACTCGGACCCTCGGGCCATGCGCTACTGGTCCGAGGTGCCGCATCTTTCGCGGGAGCGGACCCAGCGCCTGCTGGACGGGCTGATCGCGGCGGAGGAGCCGACGCGGTATTTCGTGGTCGAGCGGGAGGGCGCGGTCGTCGGCACCTGCGGCAACCATCATGGCACCGAGGTCGGCTTCATGCTGGCGCGCGGCCAGTGGGGCCAGGGGATCATG
>JAMWZF010000633.1 GCA_024304875.1 Paracoccaceae bacterium | reverse complement strand
GGCCGGGGCCGGGGACGGGGCGGCGGTCCTCGGGGAAATCCTCGGGATGGATGCAGATATCCCAGTCGGGACGGACGGCGTGGGCGTTGTTGATCGCCACGATCCGGTCGAACGGCGCGCGGCCATGGTCCCGCGCCTCCACCGCGTTCGGCCCCGACCCCAGGATCAGAACCACCTCTGCCTGCGCATCGTCCGTCGCTGCCGCCATCCGTCCGGTCCCACCTCTGCCCCAGCCCGCCGATCCGCGGGCGGTGTCAGGGTCTTACGGACGCGGGGCGGTTTCGGATGACCGGCCGGGGTCTTCGCGCGCGTCGGGCTCGATCTCGCCCCGCTGGCCGAGGTAGCGGGCCAGCAGCGCGCACATCAGCGCCCAGGCGGCGCCGAGGGCCCAGCCGGCCAGCACGTCGGTGGGCCAGTGGACGCCGAGATAGACCCGGCTGACCCCGATGCCGAGGGTCAGCAGGACGGCGAGGACCATCAGGTAGACCCTGACCACGCAGGACGTCTGGGTCCGGGCCAGCATCACCGCCAGGATCAGGTAGACCACCGCCGACATCATCGAGTGGCCGGACGGAAAGCTGGCGGTGTGGACATAGCTGCCCTGGGGCACGAGGTCGGGCCGGGGCCGGTCCACGAAATGCTTGAACAGGCTCGACACCAGCCCGCCGCTTCCGACCGAGATGGCGAAGAAGACGGCGGCGCGGACCTTGCGGATGAGCGCGAGGAACACCGTCGTGGCCGCGACCATGAGTGTCATCATGCCGACCCCGCCGAAGCCCGAGACGTCGCGCATGAACTCCTCGAACCAGAGCGGGCCGACCGGGTCGGACAGATCGCCCGCCGTGCGCAGGCCAAGCAGGATGGCCTGGTCGAAGCCTTCGGTCTCTCCCTCGTTCACCTCGTCGAGAAGGCCGAGAAAGGCCCAGACACCTCCGACCACGAGGACGAGAAGGACCAGCGAGCCGATCTCGAAGAAGCGGCTGTGCCAGGCCCGGCGCAGCAGGGGGCGCGGGCCGCGTCTCATGGGGTCTTCGGGTCGGTCGTCATCTGAACGCGCCACCTAGCCCGGCGCGAGGGCCCGGCCAGAGCCGGCCTCAGTCGCCCAGCTTGGCGTGGACCTCGGCCAAGTCGATCTCGCCCACCGGCATCTTGTTCGCCGGGTTCTCGAAATCGTATTTGAAG
>JAMWZF010000632.1 GCA_024304875.1 Paracoccaceae bacterium | reverse complement strand
CCGGGCCGCAAGCGGCCCGGGGCGAGATCGCCCAACAAAACGATAAGGAACCGAGGTCCAACATGCCCGCCACCATCAAACGCGCCGACTATGCCGCCATGTTCGGCCCCACCGTGGGCGACAGGGTCCGGCTCGCCGATACCGACCTCATCATCGAGGTCGAACGGGACCTGACCGCCGAAGCGGTGGGCCGGGCCACGACCGGCGGCACGGGCAACAACGCCCTGGCCTACGGCGAGGAGGTCAAGTTCGGCGGCGGCAAGGTCATCCGCGACGGCATGGGCCAGTCCCAGCACACCCGCGCGCAGGGGGCCGTCGACACCGTCATCACCAATGCCCTCGTCGTCGACCACACCGGCATCTACAAGGCGGACATCGGCCTCAAGGACGGGCGCATCGCCGCCATCGGCAAGGCGGGCAACCCGGACACGCAGTCCGGGGTCGACATCATCGTCGGCCCGGGGACCGAGGCGATCGCGGGCGAGGGGCGGATCCTGACCGCCGGGGGCTTCGACAGCCACATCCACTTCATCTGCCCGCAGCAGATCGAGGATGCCCTGCACTCGGGCCTGACCACCATGCTCGGCGGCGGCACCGGGCCCGCGCACGGCACGCTCGCCACCACCTGCACCCCCGGGCCGTGGCACATCGCTCGGATGATGCAGGCGGCGGAGGCTTTCCCGATGAACCTCGCCTTCGCGGGCAAGGGCAACGCCTCGCTCCCCGCCGCGCTGGAGGAGCAGGTGACGGCAGGGGCCTGTTCGCTGAAGCTGCACGAGGACTGGGGGACGACCCCCGGCGCCATCGACTGCTGCCTGAGCGTGGCGGACGAGATGGACGTGCAGGTGATGATCCACACCGACACGCTGAACGAGAGCGGCTTCGTCGAGAACACGGTCAAGGCCATGAAGGGCCGGACCATCCACGCCTTCCACACTGAGGGCGCGGGCGGCGGGCACGCCCCCGACATCATCAAGATCTGCGGCGAGGCGCACGTCCTGCCCTCCTCGACCAACCCGACCCGGCCCTACACGGTGAACACGATCGAGGAGCATCTCGACATGCTCATGGTCTGCCACCACCTCGACAAGCGGGTGCCCGAGGACGTGGCCTTCGCCGAGAGCCGCATCCGGCGCGAGACCATCGCCGCCGAGGACATCCTGCACGACATGGGCGCCTTCTCGATCATCGCC
>JAMWZF010000631.1 GCA_024304875.1 Paracoccaceae bacterium | reverse complement strand
CGCTGCTGTCGGACCGGGACCCGATGCCCGGGCGCGGGGCGGATCTCGGCCTCCGGCTGAAGGCCCTCGCCACGGGCCGCGACATGCCCGGACGGCTGGTGGAGGAGGGCAAGCGCCTTGCCCGCCTCGCACCGAAGCGGCGGACCCAACTGACGGCCGCACAGATGGCCGCCCTCGCCTACCCCGACCGGATCGGACTGCGGCGCAAGGGGGACGCGCCGCGCTACGTGCTTTCCGGCGGGCGGGGCGCGGTGCTGGATGCGGGCGACGCCCTGGCGGCCTCGCCGTTCATCGTCGCCACCGACCTCGACGGCGGCGGGCGCGAGGCGCGGGTCCGCCTCGCCCTGCCCCTGACCGAGGCCGAGCTGCGCGAGGTGGCGGCGGAGCGGATCACCTGGGAGCAGACCTGCGCCTGGTCCCGCCGCGCCATGCGGGTCGAGGCCCGGCGGCTTGAGCGGTTGGGTGCGATGGTCCTGACCGAGCAGCGCTGGACCGATGCGCCCGAGGACGCCCGCGCGGCGGCGATGCTGGAGGGAGTCCGGCAGATGGGGATCAGCCTTGCCGGCGCGGCGGCCCGATTTCGGGCCCGGGTCGAACTGGCAAGGTCGGGCGGGGCGGACCTGCCCGAGATGACCGACGACGCCCTGCTGGGCACGGCCGAGGACTGGCTGCTGCCCTACCTCGGCGGAGTGGAGACGGCGGCGGCCTGGCGGTGCTTCGATCTTCTCCCCGCCCTCAGGGCGCGGCTGGACTGGGGCCAGATGCAGGCGGTGGACGCCGCCGCCCCGGCCCGGTTCACCACGCCGCTGGGCCGCCAGGTCCCGATCGACTACGACAGCGACCCGCCCGAGGTGGCGCTGCGCCTGCAGGAGCTCTTCGGCCAGACCACCCACCCCACCGTGGGCGGCCGGCCCCTGAAGCTGACCCTCCTCTCCCCCGCCGGGCGGCCGGTGCAGGTGACGACGGACCTGCCCGGCTTCTGGGCCTCGTCCTATGCCGACGTGCGCAAGGACATGCGGGGGCGCTATCCCCGGCATCCCTGGCCCGAGGACCCGACCGAGGCGGATCCGACCCTGCGGGCGAAACCCCGGCGGTAGCGCCTGCCGCGGGTGTGGAGGGGGCGCTGCCCCCGCCCTGCGGGCCCCCCGAGGTATTTGGGGCGAAAAGAGGAGGGGGGCGCGGCGCCTTTGTCTTGATG
>JAMWZF010000630.1 GCA_024304875.1 Paracoccaceae bacterium | reverse complement strand
GAGTCGTAGAGCGTGCCGGCGTCGCCGCCGGGAAAGTCGGCCCGGGCCGAGCCGCCGTCGGGCATGAAGAGCGTGTCGCCCACGAAGGCCGCGTCGCCGATGACATGGGTCATGCAGGCGGGCGTGTGGCCGGGGGTATAGATGGCGACGGCAGGCATGGTGCCGATCGTGTAGGTGTCGCCATCCTCGAAGAGCCGGTCGAACTGGGAGCCGTCGCGCTGGAACTCGGTCCCCTCGTTGAAGACCTTCCCGAAGGTGTCCTGCACCACCATGATGCCCGAGCCGACGCCGATCTTGCCGCCGAGACGCTCCTGGATGTAGGGCGCGGCGCTCAGGTGGTCGGCGTGGACGTGGGTTTCGATGATCCACTCGAGCGTCAGGCCCTTGTCGCGGATGTGGGCGATCATGGCGTCGGCGTGGTCGTAGGTGATCCGGCCGGCGGCGTAGTCGATGTCCATGACGCTGTCGATGACGGCGCAGGAGGACGAGTCCGGGTCCTTCACGACGTAGCTGATGGTGTTGCTGTCCTCGTCGAAGAAGGGGGTGACCTCGGGGGTGACGGTCATGGTGACGGGATAGTCGGTCATGGCAGGGGTCCTTCTCAGGCGGTGGCGGGGGCGCGGAGGGATTGCAGGCCCCTGGCGACGAGGATGCCCGCGATCAGGGCAGCGGTGAAGACGTAGACGTTCAGGTCGCCGGTCCCGAGGGCGGGCAGAGCGCCGCCGGGGCAGAAGCCGGCGATCCCCCAGCCGATGCCGAAGGTGGCGGAGCCGGCGACGAGGGCCGGGTCGATGTCCCGGCGGTTCGGCAGCGAGAATGCGAGCGCCATGGTGGGCGCGGGCCGCTTCAGGACGAGGCGGTAGCCGAGGAAGGTGGTGAGCAGCGCGCCGCCCATCACGAAGGCGAGGGACGGGTCCCAGGTGCCGGCGACATCGAAGAAGTTGATGACCTTGGCGGGGTTCAGCATGCCGCCGAGGGTGATGCCGGTGCCGAAGATCAGGCCGATGAGGTAGGTGATTATCAGGCGCATCAGATCGTGCCTCCGGGCAGGACGTGGCGGACGACGAACACGGTCAGGGCGGTGAAGATCATGAAGGTGGCGGTGGCGACCATCGAGCGGGGCGAGAGGCGGGCGAGGCCGCAGACCCCGTGGCCGCTGGTGCAGCCGGCGCCGTAGGTGACGCCGACGCCGACGAGCAGACCG
>JAMWZF010000063.1:7069-12291 GCA_024304875.1 Paracoccaceae bacterium | reverse complement strand
CGGTCGACCCAGGATGCGAGCCCCGCCATGGCGGAGCGGTGGTGGGGGTTCTGCTGGACCCAGATCAGAGGGCCGTAGGGTTCGGCGGGGTCGATGCCCAGCGCGGCGCAGAGGCCGGTGCCGAAGCCGCTGTCGGGCAGGCGGCCGTCCAGTTCCTGCGCGGCGATGCCGAAGGCCCGGCGACCGATCCAGTGGCCGCTGCCTTCGTCCCCGAAGGCCTCACCCCAGCCGCCGACGCGGATCACGCCCTCCGGCCCGTCGGTCATTGCCATAGACCCTGTTCCGGCCAGAAGCAGCACCCCGCCGCCTTCGGGGTAGGCTGCGCGCAAGGTCAGTTCGGTGTCGTTGACGACCACGGCGCCGGGGCGGTGGCGAGCGACCTCCGCTTCGATCGCCGCGTTGACCGCAGGGACTTCGCCGTAGCCTGCCATGCCGAGCGTCAGCGCGTCGGACGGCCCGAGGGCGGTGAGAACCGCCTCAAGCGTCTCGCGCCACGCCGGGTTGTCCTGCGGGTTCATGCCGCCGAACCGCGGCGTGACGGAAACGGCCCCGGTCCGGTCCACGCTGGCGCCCCGGGTCTTGGACCCGCCGCCGTCGATCACCCCCACACGGTCGGCCATGCGGACCCTCTCAGAAGTCGAGGTTCTCGACGCTCAGGGCGTTGTCCTGGATGAACTCGCGCCGGGGTTCGACGACGTCGCCCATCAGCTTGGTGAAGAGGTCGTCCGCCTCGGCCAGGTCGTCGACCTTGACCCGCAGCAAGGTGCGCGCGTCGGGGTCGAGCGTGGTTTCCCAGAGCTGCTCGGGATTCATCTCGCCCAGGCCCTTGTACCGCTGAAGGTTCAGGCCGCGCTGGCCTTCGTCCAGGATCGCCTCCAGCAGCCCGAGGGGGCCGTAGATCATCTGGGTGCGGTCCTTGCGCACCAGCGTCGCGGCGGTGCCGTAGACCTCCTGCAGGTTGTCCGTGAACGACCCGGTGCGCCGCGCCTCGCCCGAGCGGAGCATGGGCCCGTCCAGCGTGCGCAGCTCCTCGACCCCGCGCAAGATGCGGGACAGGCGGATGCCCTTGTCCTGGGTGATCCGGCCCTGCCAGCCCTTTTCGTACTCCAGCGCGATCAGGTCGAGCCGGGCGGCGACCTTGTCGGCCACGCCCTGCAGGTCGGCGTCCACCGCGCCGGGCACAAAGGCCCCGGCGATGGCGGCCTGTTCGAGGATGTGGCGCGGGTAATGGGTGGGGAAGCTGTCGAGAAGCCGCTTGAGGTTGCGCGCCTCGGTCACCACGCGGGCCAGGTCCTGACCCGTCATCTCGGCCCCGTTGCCGAGGCGCAGGATCGCCCCCTCGGCGCCCTGGTCGATCAGGTAGTTGTCCAGTTCGGCCTGGTCCTTGAGATAGACCTCGGACTTGCCGCGCCCGACTTTATAGAGTGGCGGCTGCGCGATATAGAGATAGCCGCCCTCGATCAGTTCCGGCATCTGCCGGAAGAAGAAGGTCAGCAGCAGGGTCCGGATGTGCGCGCCGTCCACGTCGGCGTCGGTCATGATGACGATCTTGTGGTAGCGCAGCTTCTTGATGTCGAACTCGTCGCGGCCGATCCCGGTGCCGAGGGCCATGACGAGGTTGCCGATCTCCTGGCTGGACAGCATCCGGTCGAAGCGGGCGCGCTCCACGTTCAGGATCTTGCCGCGCAGGGGCAGGACGGCCTGGGTGCCACGGTCGCGCCCGGTCTGGGCGGAGCCGCCGGCGCTGTCGCCTTCGACGAGGAAAAGCTCGGTCTTGGACGGGTCCTTCTCGGAGCAGTCCTTGAGCTTGCCGGCGAGGAAGTTGACGTCCATCGCGCTCTTGCGCCGGGTCAGCTCGCGCGCCTTGCGGGCGGCCTCGCGGGCCAGGGCGGCCTCGACGATCTTGCCGACGATCATCTTGGCTTCGTTCGGGTTCTCCTCGAACCACTCGGCCAGCTTCTCGCCGACGAGGTTCTCGACCGCGGGGCGGACTTCGGAGGAGACCAGCTTGTCCTTGGTCTGGCTGGAGAATTTCGGGTCCGGCACCTTGACCGACAGAACGCAGGTCAGCCCCTCGCGCGCGTCGTCCCCGGTGAAGGAGACCTTCTCGCGCTTGGCGATGCCGCTGTCGGCGGCGTATTTCGTCAGCGTCCGGGTCAGGGCGCCGCGGAAGCCCGCCATGTGCGTCCCGCCGTCCCGCTGGGGGATGTTGTTGGTGAAAGGCAGCACCGTCTCGTGGTAGCTGTCGTTCCACCACATCGCGACCTCGACGGTGATGCCGTCCCGCTCCCCGGCCACGTGGATCGGCTCGGGCATCATCGCGGTCTTGTGCCGGTCGAGGTACTTCACGAACTCCTTCACGCCGCCTTCGTAGTAGAGCTCGGAGGTCAGCGGCTCGGCCGGGCGCTCGTCCTCGAGCAGGATGCGGACGCCGGAGTTGAGGAAGGCCAGTTCGCGCAGGCGCTTCTCCAGCGTGGCGAAGTCGTAGTCGAGGTTCGAGAAGGTCTGGTCCGAGGCGAGGAAGCGCACTTCGGTCCCCTTCTTGCCGTCCGCCTCGCCGACCACCTCGAGAGGGGCGACCGTCTTGGAATTCTCGAAGCGGACGTAATGCTCCTTGCCGTTCCGCCAGATCCGCAGCTCGAGCCAGTCGGAGAGCGCGTTCACCACCGAGATGCCGACGCCGTGCAGGCCGCCCGAGACCTTGTAGGAGTTCTGGTCGAACTTACCGCCCGCGTGCAGCTGGGTCATGATGACCTCGGCCGCGCTGACGCCTTCCTCGGCGTGCATGTCGACGGGAATGCCGCGCCCGTTGTCGTAGACCGAGACCGAATTGTCGGCGTGGATTTTCACGCGCACATGGTCCGCATGACCGGCCAGGGCCTCGTCGATGCCGTTGTCCACGGCCTCGTAGATCATGTGATGCAGCCCCGAGCCGTCATCGGTGTCGCCGATGTACATGCCCGGACGCTTGCGGACCGCGTCCAACCCCTTGAGAACCTTGATGGAATCCGCACCGTATTCGTTCGGTGCCGGTTGTGCCTCTGCCATGCAGCGTGCCTTTTGTTATTCAGCCCGAAATATACGAATTCTGGGGGGGATTGTCACGCGAATGCGCTAGGTTTTGTGCTGTCCGGCCCCTGTCCGCCGGTCAGGCGAAGGGGATGACGAAAGCGACCCCGATCAGCAGGCAGCCGGCAGTGATGTTGGTCCGGCGCAGCGCCCTGGGCGAGGTCAGGAACCGCCGCGCCCGGTCGATCATCGAGGCCAGCACCAGGTTGCCGATCAGCGGCACGATCGCCGAGAGCGCGGCGATCGCGACCATGTCTAGGGCGGTCAGACGGGTCAGGTCGAAGAACCCCGGCAGCATCCCCATGTAGAACAGGATCGCCTTGGGATTTCCGAGGATCACCGCCACCCCCGCCATGAACCCCGCCCACATGCCGGGCCGCGTCAGGCGGCTGTCCTTCGCGATGGACTTGTCCGCGCTACGAATGATGAGCAGGCCCATGACCAGGAAGGTCGCGCAGGCGACCCACTTGAGGAAGACCATGAACCCAGAGAAGACCGAGACGATCCAGGTGACCCCGAGGATCGCGAGGAAGGGCCAGAGCACGTCCCCCACCACGACCCCCATCGCCAGCGGCCAGGCGGCGTGGAACCCGCCCGACATCGCCCTTGCGGTCAGCGCGACCCAGACCGGTCCCGGGGTCAGGAACAGGATCAGGAGCGCGCCCGCGTAGAGCGCCAGTTCGGAGGGCGTGATCGTCATCCGCCGCCCGTTACGCCTGCCTGCGGGGAAGGTCCATGGGTCAGGCGCGGGGCAGGTCGTCCAGTGCCTTGGTGGCGCCGCCGATGATGCCCTGCATCGTCGTCTCCGCCCGTTCGGTCAGCCGCCGCAGGATCATCGCCATGGGCCAGACCCTGGCCCCGGTCGGCGGATGATGCAGGCCGACCGCGCGCTGGTCGCCGTCGTGGCCAAGGCCCCACTCCATCCCGTGCCTGCGGGCCAGATGCTCCCCCAGCCCCATGCCGAGGGCGAGGACATGGGGCCGCTCGATCAGCCCCTCCTCGGGGAAGTCCTGTTGCAGGCACCACTGGTAGATCGCGTCGAGGTCCTCGACCGGCGGCAGGCTGTCCCGCCCGCAGATCCGCGCGGCGAGGGAGAGGCCCTGGTCGCGCCATGCCTCCCATTGGGGGGTGAGTGGGGTGAAATCGCTCATGTGCCTGCCTTGCAGATAGCGAAGCCGAAGTCGATCAGGCCGGGGATCCGGTCGTCCGCGACCGTGCGGGCGGCGCTCACCCCCGGTGCTCCGCAATGCTGACGCCGTCCGCCTCGGTCACCTCGAAGACCTGCGCCCGGTCGCCCAGTTCCGCGAACAGCTCGGCCCCCGTGCCGGTCATCCAGGCCTGCGCGCCCAGCGCCGTCACCTCGTCGTAGAGGGCTGCGCGCCGGCTGGCGTCGAGGTGGGCGGCGATCTCGTCCAGCAGCAGGATCGGCGGTGCGCCGGTGCGGGCGGCGAGGGCGCGGGCGTTGGCGAGGATGAGGGAGACGAGCAGCGCCTTCTGTTCCCCGGTGGAACAGTCGCGGGCGTCGGTGCCCTTGGCAGTGTAGATGGCGCCTAGGTCGGCCCGGTGGGGGCCGGTCAGGGTGCGTCCGGCGTAGAGGTCCCTTTGCCGGCCCTCCTGAAGGACGGCCTTGAGCGCCTCGGGGTCCTCGGGCGCGGCGATGGCAGGGTCGGCGTGGGACAGGGAAAGGTCGGCGGCGGGAAAGGCGGTTTCCGCATCGGCCTGTGCCGCGGTCAGTTCGGCAATGGCGTCCATCCGCGTCCGGTGGATCCGCGCCCCGGTTTCGGCCATCTGCGCCTCCAGCGCGGCATACCAGTGGGCATCGCGGACCTGGTCCTTGAGCAGGCGGTTCCTCTCGCGCATGGCCTTTTCGTAGGCCAGCACCGTGTCGGCGTGGGTCGGTTCGAAGGACAGGGCGGCGCGGTCGAGGAAGCGGCGGCGGCCGTCCGCGCCCTCGATCCAGAGCCGGTCCATGCTGGGCACCAGCCAGAGCACCCGCACGATGCGGCCGAGGGCGTTTTGCGGCGCGGCCTTGTCGTCGATCCGGACCTGGCGGGAACCGCCGTCCTCGGCCCAGGTCTCGATCTCGTGGGCCATGCCGGGGGTCTGCACCTCGGCCCTGATCTTCCAGCCCAGCGCCTCGGGCCGGCGGGGGG
>JAMWZF010000063.1:0-7059 GCA_024304875.1 Paracoccaceae bacterium | reverse complement strand
CCCGCCGCAGGCCGCGGCCGGGGGAGAGGAGCGACACGGCCTCGAGCAGGTTCGTCTTGCCTGCGCCGTTGGGGCCGTGGATCGCCACGGGGCGCGCGTCGGCCTCGATCACCGTGCGCCGGTGGGACCGGAAGTGCGAGAGGGTGAGGGTGGTGAGGTGGAGGGAGGTCATCTGCGCCGGTCATGGACGGCAGACGAAAAAGCCCCCGACACGGCATCGGGGGCTCCACTGAGGTCTGCCCTACGACACTGGACCTCGGCTTGGTATGGCCTTGATGGTCCAGCGGCCCCCGGAGGGGTCTTGAATGCGGATGGAGAACCAGAGCCGCGACATCCCCTAAATGGGAGCCGACAGGTGTTTTGTCAATTGACCAAGAGACAGCCCGGCGAGGACGCAGCGCTGTATGGCAAGCAGATCATCGCCCGAAATCGTGTCCGTCTGGTAAACGCGTCTGCCGTCCGGCCCCTTGCCGAGCCTGAGCAGGTCGAGCCGGTGAAACCCGGCGGCGAGCATCATGTCGCCCTTGACCCAGCGCGGGCGGTTGCCCCAAGGCTCCGGGATCGTCAGCGCCGGGTCGATCCGGCAGTGATAGGGTTGAGGCGGACGCGGGTCGGTCGTGCTGAGCGGGACGATGGTACACAGGCCGCGGCGGGCCTTCATGTCCTTGGAGATGACCACGGCGAGGCGGGTCTTGACCATTTCCGGCTCGCGGAAGCCCTTGTCGAAGCGGGCCAGAACGAGCGTCCCCTGCTTGGGGTGGTAGGTCAGGCCCAAGGGCCGGTCACACCCGCATCGGCATCACGACGTAGACCGCCGAGGTGTCGGAGCCTTCGCGCATCAGGGTCGGATCGCCCGAGGAGTTGAACAGAAACACCGCGTTCTCGCGGTCCACCTGGCTGGCGATCTCGAGCAGATACTTGGCGTTGAAGCCGATTTCGAGGCTTTCGTCGGCGTAGGCGACGGCCAGTTCCTCTTCGGCGTTGCCGCTGTCGGGTGCGTTGACCGAAAGGATCAGCCGGTCCTCGTCGAGCTGCATCTTCACCGCGCGGGAGCGTTCGGAGGACACCGTGGCGACGCGGTCGACGGCCTTGGCGAACTCGGCGGCGTCCACCTCGAGCATCTTGGTGTTCGACTGCGGGATGACGCGGGAATAGTCGGGGAAGGTGCCGTCGATGACCTTGGAGGTCAGGGTGATGCCGGGCGTGGCGAAGCGGACCTTGGTCTCGGATACCGACACGGCGATGTCCTGGTCGTCGTCGTTCACCAGCTTCATCAGCTCGTTCACTGTCTTGCGGGGGACGATGACGCCGGGGAGGTTCTCGGCCCCGGCGGGCAGCTCGGCGTCGATCCGGGCGAGGCGGTGGCCGTCGGTCGCGACGCAGCGCAGGACCTTGGCGCCCTCGGACTCGGCGACGTGCATGTAGACGCCGTTGAGGTAGTAGCGGGTTTCCTCGGTCGAGATGGCGAAGCGGCTCTTCTCGAACAGGCGGCGGAGCACGGGCGCCTTGCAGGAGAAGTTGGCGGTGTATTCGGAGGAGGCCATCACCGGGAAATCCTGCTTGGGCAGGGTGGCGAGAGCGAAGTTGGACCGGCCGGCCTCGATCACCAGTCGGCCGGACTGGCCGTCCTCGGTCAGGGAGACCAGGGCACCGTCGGGCAGCTTGCGGACAATCTCGTTCAGGGTCACTGCCGAGACGGTGGTCGCGCCGGCGCGCTCGACCTTGGCGGGGGCCACGTCCACCACCTCGATGTCGAGGTCGGTGGCGCGGAACTCGATGGTGTCGCCCTCGGCCTCGATCAGCACGTTGGCGAGGATCGGAATGGTGTTCCGGCGTTCGACGACCGATTGCGCCTGCGCCACGGCCTTCAGCAGCGCGCCCCGTTCGATGCTGACCTTCATGTCCCCGTCTCCGCTTTATTGGCCCCGACAGTGGCAGCCGGGGCGGAACGGAAACCTACCCGTTTCACCCCCCGGCTCAAGGACTTTGTTGGCGTTTATGCCTCGAGTGTGCGGCGCAGCATCTCCAGATCGTCGGCGATCTGGCTGTCGGTCGCGCGCAGTTCCTCGATCTTGCGGACGCCGTGCATGACGGTGGTGTGGTCGCGCTTGCCGAAGCGGCGGCCGATCTCGGGCAGGGAGCGGTTGGTCATGTGCTTGGACAGCCACATCGCCACCTGTCGCGGACGGGCGAAGTTGCGGGTCCGCTTGGGGCCGATGAGGTCGGAGAGGCGAATGTTGTAGTGCTCCGACACCCGGCGCTGGATCTCCTCGATGGTGATCTTGCGGTCCGAGGCGCGCAGCACGTCGGCGAGGCAATCCTGGGTCAGGTCGAGCGAGACCTCGCGGCCCACGAGGCTGGCAAAGGCGAAAAGACGGGTCAGGGCACCTTCGAGCACCCGGACGTTGGTCGAGATGCGGTGCGCGAGGAACTCGATCACCCCGCTGTGGACCTCGACGCCGGGATAGGTGGCGGCGAACTGTTCGACCTTGGCCTGAAGGATGCCGAGGCGCAGTTCGTAGTCGGTCGGGTGCAGATCGACGACGAGGCCGCACTGCATGCGCGAGCGGATGCGGTCCTCGAGGTCCTTGATCTCGCCGGGGGCGCGGTCGGCGGAAATGACGATCTGCTTGCCGGCGTCCACGAGGGCGTTGAACGTGTGGAAGAACTCCTCCTGCGTCGAGTCCTTGCCGGCGATGAACTGGACGTCGTCTACCATCAGGACGTCGACCGAGCGGAACATCTGCTTGAAGTCGATCATCTTCCGCTCGCGCAGGGCGGTGATGAAGCGGTACATGAACTGCTCGGCGCTGAGATACACCACGTTGAGGTGCGGGCGCTTGGAGCGCAACTCGCTGGCGATGGCGTGCATCAGGTGCGTCTTGCCGAGGCCGACGCCGCCGTACATGAACAGCGGGTTGAAGGTGACGGGGCCGCCCTCGGCGACCTTGCGGGCGGCAGCATGGGCAAGCTCGTTCGGCTTGCCGACGACGAAGGTGTCGAAGGTGAAGCGGCTGTCGAGTTGGCCGCCGTCGACCGGATCGCCCGAACCCGCGGGCGGCGCGGCGGGGGCGGCCTTGACCGTGGCGGTGGCGGGAGCGCCGGGTGCGGCGGGGCGGTTGGCGGCGACAAAGCTCAGCCGATCGACACTCTCGCCCGACTGGGACAGCTGGTACAGGATCTGGTCACCGAAATTCTGGCTGACGAAATTGCCGAAGAACGGCGTGGGTACCGTGAAGGTCGCAACCCCGCGGCTCAGGTTGCTGAATTCGAGCGGCTCGATCCAGCTGCGATAGTTGTTCGCCCCGACATAGGTCCTCAAACCTTCGCGGACCTCGTCCCATTTCTCGTTCGTCATCCTGTCCCCCATTTTTTCCGGCGCCGACGGTCGATGAATACCGGCGTCCGGAATACAATTGCCCGAGCGACCGCCTTCGGACCTGGTGACACGGACCCGCAGAAGGCCCGACCACCGTCAGGGGGAGGGTTGTGCATGGCACAGACGACCTGCACCCCCCGTGACCGAGGAGTCCTGTCGAGAAACCGTACTATGCACCCCAGATGAAGTCGGCGTCTGTCCCACGGCCCATGCCCTCTCTTTCGGAGGGTGGGCCTCAATTCGCCACCGAACTTCGCTAGTCCCCCCCAGGGACCGAAGTGAATCGCTCGAGCAAACTACCAAGGCCGCGAGGCGGGCTTCAACGAAACGATGCGCTTGACAGGGTCGGGCGTGGATAGAATCTCCGAGCCCTTTGAAACTCAAGGGGAAGACCTGTCCGCTTATGAAAAGCAAAGCGGCGGTGCCCCAGGGGAACACCGCCGCTCCAGATGGGTCGCGGCAAAACTGCCACGATTCTGTGCTCGGATAGGCGCTCAGCCGATCGACTTCACGCGCGAGCTGAGGCGCGACATCTTCCGGGCCGCGGTGTTCTTGTGGAACACGCCTTTCGACACGCCGCGCATCAGTTCGGGCTGGGCCGCGCGCAGGGCGGCGGTGGCGGCGTCCTTGTCGCCCGAGGCGATCGCCTCTTCGACCTTCCGGAGGAAGGTGCGGATGCGGCTGCGGCGGGCCTTGTTGACGGCAAAGCGGCGCTCGTTCTGACGGGCGCGTTTCTTGGACTGGACGGTATTGGCCATGTGGTGCGGTCTCTCTGGTCTATCGGTTCATATCTGGTCGCACGGGTGTCCACCCTGCTCCGGCCGATCGCCGAGAGAATCCTGCCAAAGCGGGCACCACGCGCATGTGACGCGGCGCATAGACCATTCCCGCCGGCTTGAAAAGGCCCCTAGCGGTCGCGGAACTGCGGTTCACGCTTCTCCAGGAAGGCGGCCATGCCCTCCTTCTGGTCGTCGCTGGCGAAGAGGCCGTAGAACAGCGCCCGTTCGAACAGGACCCCTTCGGAGAGCGAGACCTCCTCGGCGCGGTTCACCGCCTGCTTGACGGCGCGGGTGGCCAGAAGGGACTTGGTGGCGATCTTGTGGGCCGTGGCCATCGCCTCTTCCTTCAGCTTCTTGGCCGGAACGACGCGGCTGGCGAGGCCCGACCGCTCCGCCTCCTCGGCGTCCATGAAGCGGCCCGTCAGGTGCATCTCCATCGACTTGGACTTGCCGACGAGGCGGGTCAGACGCTGGGTGCCGCCGATCCCGGCGATGACGCCGAGGTTGATCTCGGGCTGGCCGAACTTGGCGGTGTCCGAGGCGATGATGAAGTCGCACATCATCGCCAGCTCGCAGCCGCCGCCGAGGCAGTACCCCGAAACAGCGGCGATGATCGGCTTGGAGATGCCGCAGATCCTCTCGCTGCCCTTGGCGAAATACTGCTCGGAATACATCTCGACGAAGCCCTTGTCGGACATCTCGGAGATGTCGGCGCCGGCGGCGAAGGCCTTCTCGGACCCGGTCAGGACGATGCAGCGGACCTTGTCGCTGGCGTCGGCCTCCTCGAGCGCGTTCGCCAGCTCTTTCAGCAGGGTGCTGTTGAGGGCGTTCAGGGCGTCGGGCCGGTTGAGGGTGATGAGGCAGACATCGTCGGAGGTCTCGACGGTGATCGTCTCGAAAGCCATGCATGTCCCCTTTGTACGCAGGCGGAGCCTCAAGGGTTAGCACCCCGGGGGCCGCTTGCAACCTATCTTTGACACCGCGGGCAGTAGAAGGTGGACCGGCCGGACTGAACGATGCGCCGCACAGGCGCGTCGCAGCCGGGGGTCCGGCAGGGCTGGCCTTCGCGGCCGTAGACGGCGAAGTCGTGCTGGAAATATCCAAGCTCGCCAGAGGCCTGGCGGTGATCGCGCAGGGACGAGCCGCCCGCCGCGATCGCCTCGGTCAGCACGTCGCGGATGATGGGGACGAGCGCCCCGATCCGCCCCGGTCCGATCCGCCCTGCGTGCCGCGCGGGATGTATCCCGGCCCGGTACAATGCCTCGCAGACGTAGATGTTGCCCAGCCCGGCGACGATTCCCTGGTCCAGCAGGGCCGATTTCACCGGCGTCCGTTTGCCCCGGAAGCGCCCGGCAAGGTAGGGGGCGGAGAAGGCGTTGCCGAGCGGTTCGGGCCCGAGGTCCCGGATCAGCCAATGCTCCTCGGTGCCCGCCGTCGGCATCAGGTCCATCGCGCCGAAGCGGCGGGCGTCGTTGAAGGTGATCCGTCCGCCGCCCTCCATGTGCAGGACGACGTGATCGTGTTTCTCGGGCGCCGGGTGGTCGTGGAAGAAGGCGCCGATGGTCGCGCCCGAGACCTGCATCCGCCCCGACATCCCGAGGTGGATCAGCAGCGTCTCCTGGCTGTCGAGGTCGGCGAGGAGGTACTTCGACCGCCGGCCGAGGCGCAGAACACGCCGGCCGGTCAGCCTTTCCGCCATCCCGTCGGGAAACGGCCAGCGCAGATCGGGCCGGTTCACCTCGGCCCGTTCGATCAGCGCGCCCTCCATCACCGGGGCCAGCCCCCGGCGGACGGTTTCGACTTCCGGCAGTTCGGGCATCGGCCCCCCTTCGTGTGAGACCGCCAAGGTAGGCATCGCGACCGGCCCCGCAAGGGCCGCCCGGGCTGCTTCATTCCGGCACGTTTGTCTCTTGCCGCGATAAGAGTATATGCGGCGGGGAACGATGAAGGTGGGCGGCCCCGTGTCAGACTCCGAAAAGACCACGCATTTCGGCTACTCCGAGGTGCCCGAGGGTGAAAAGGCGGGCCGGGTCCGGGGCGTCTTCACCTCGGTCGCGTCGAAATACGACGTGATGAACGACCTGATGAGCGGCGGCATCCACCGGCTCTGGAAGGACGCGATGATGGACTGGCTCGCGCCTCGTGGCGGGCAGCGCCTGCTCGACGTGGCGGGCGGGACCGGCGACATCTCCTTCCGTTTCCTGCGCCGGGCCGGGCACGGGCATGCCACCGTTTTGGACCTCACCGAGGGGATGCTGGTCGAAGGCCAGCGCCGGGCCGAGGCGGCGGACATGGCCGGCAGCCTCGACTGGGTCGTGGGTGACGCGATGGCCCTGCCCTTCGATGACAATACCTTCGACGTCTACACCATCAGCTTCGGCATCCGGAACGTGACCCGGCCCGAGGATGCGCTGGCCGAGGCCTACCGCGTGCTGAAACCCGGAGGGCGGCTCATGGTGCTGGAGTTCTCCCGCGTGCCGAACCCCGCCCTGCGGGCGGCATACGACGCCTATTCCTTCAACGTCATCCCCCGGATCGGGCAGGTCGTGACCGGCGACCGGGACAGCTACCAGTATCTCGTCGAGTCGATCCGCCGCTTCCCCGACCAGGAGACCTTCCTGGCGATGATCCGCGCCGCCGGCTTCGGCAACGCGGCCTACCGGAACCTGACGATGGGTGTCGCCTGCCTGCATTCGGGCTGGAAGCTCTGACGGGATGCGCGGGCCGCACAACATCTTTCGACTGATCTCGACCGGCGCGACGCTGGAACGGACGGGGGCGATGAAGGTCATCCTCGATGCCTTCGAGGCGCCGAGGCCGGTCCGCTGGGTGCTGCGCGGCCTGACCTGGCCGTTCCAGCGTCGCGCCGGTCGAGATCAGTCGAAAGATGTTGTGCGGCCC
>JAMWZF010000629.1 GCA_024304875.1 Paracoccaceae bacterium | reverse complement strand
CCCCCCGCCGCGAGGGCATAGAGGCAGCCTCGAAACGGCGAGACACCCTCTGCCTTGCGCGCCAGAAGCCGGGTGATGTCGAGCCGCGCGGTGACCGAGAAGTGGGGCGTCGCGAAGCCGCGGAACAGCCGGTACGCCCCCGTCCGCGGCCAGGCCTCGATGTCGATCCGCTCGGTCATCGGCTCAGAGGTTCTCGATCCGCAGGGCCACCGGCTTGCCGACGACCACCTCGGTCCTGTCCATCGCGGCCATCGCCTGGGCGATGCCGTCGGGGGCGGTTTTGTGGGTGACGATCAGGACCGGGGCGGTGCTGTCGGCGTGGCCGTACTGGCGCATCCGGTCGATCGACACGCCCGCGTCCCCGAGCACCGAGGCGACCTTGGCGAGCGCGCCGGGCCGGTCCTGCAGGGCGAGGCGCAGGTAATAGGGCGCGGGAATGGCAGAGCGGGCGCGGCGGGCCTGGGTCAGGCTCTCCGCCGGGCGGCCGAAGGTGGGCACCCGGATGCCGCGGGCGATGTCCATGACATCGGCCAGCACGGCCGAGGCCGTCGGCCCCTCACCGGCGCCGGCACCGCGCAGGACGATCTGGCCCACCGCGTCGCCCTCCAGCAGCACCATGTTGGTGCCGCCTTCCAGCTGACCAAGCGCAGAGCCCGCTGGCACGAGGCAAGGCGACATCCGCTGCTCCAGCCCCCGTCCCGTCATCTGCGCGACGCCAAGGAGCTTGATCCGGTAGCCCATGTCGGCGGCGGCCTCGATGTCCTCGATGGTGATCTGGTCGATGCCCTGCAGGGCGACGCCCTCGAAATCGACCTGGGTGCCGAAGGCCACGGCGGCCAGCAGGGCCAGCTTGTGGCCCGCGTCGATGCCGCCGATGTCGAGGGTCGGGTCCGCCTCGACGTAGCCGAGGCCGTCGGCTTCGGCGAAGGCCTCCTCGTAGGTCAGACCGGCATGCTCCATCCGGGTCAGAATGTAGTTGCAGGTGCCGTTCATCACGCCGAGGACACGCTCCACCCGGTTCGCGGCAAGGCCCTCGGTCAGGGCCTTCATCACCGGGATGCCGCCCGCGACGGCGGCCTCGAAGCGGACGACGCGGCCCCCGGCCTCGGCCGCCTCGGCAAGGGCCTGGCCGTGGTGGGCCAGCAGGGCCTTGTTGGCGGTGACGACGTCCTTGCCGGCGGCCAGCGCGGCCTCGGTCGCGGCCTTGGCGGGG
>JAMWZF010000628.1 GCA_024304875.1 Paracoccaceae bacterium | reverse complement strand
ATCCGAGGCGAAGATCCCGCCCGCGGCGCCGCGGGCGGGATCTTCGCCTCGGATGGCGGGGACGGCGGGATCGACCTCGTCCTGATCGGTACCTCCTACAGCGCCAACAAGAGCTGGAGCTTCGCCCCCGCGCTCAAGCTGGCCCTCGGCCGCGATGTCCTGAACCTCGCCACCGAAGGCCGGGGACCGCTCGCCCCGATGCTCGACTACCTGGCCGATCCGGCCCGCAGCGACGCGGGCACCGAGACGGTGATCTGGGAATACCCGGTCCGCTACCTCGGCCAGCCCGACCTGACCGTAGAGGAGAAACTCAATGGTTGACCTGACATTCGCTCTGCCGCTCATCATGTCGATGGCGGCCTCGGACCCCGGACCCCGGGCGATTGCCGAGCTGCCCCTCGTCAAGGCGCAGGCCATCGACCGCCGCGTGACCCGCACCAGCGACCTGCCGACGCTGGAATTGCGCGACATTCGCCGCCGGATGCTGGCCGACCAGTACATCTCCTTCGACGAGATGCGCCGGCTGGCCGACGCCGGGGACGGCAACGCGGCTTATCAATATGCCGAACGGCTGCTGGCCCAGGACGACCCGTCGCTGCGCTCCGCCGCTGCGCTCTACTACGCCTCCGCCGCCCTGACCGGCCGGGACTACGCCGTCTTCGAGCTGGTCAAGCTTCTGGAGGATCCACAGATCGACTTCTCCGAGGGCCGGCTGCAGCACCTGGAAAACGCCATGCGCAACCTTGCCCTGCAGGGCAGCCAGCGCGCGGTGGATGCACTTGCCGAGTTCTACGCCACCGGCGAACCCTTTGGCCGCAAGCCCGACGAAGTGCGCAAGATCATGATCGAGAGGGCAGAGGCCGGCGACGCCGAGGCGGCGATGGATCTTGTCCGCGACATGATGTCCGGCGCCACGGAAGCCGACCCCGCGCAGGTCGAGGCGCTTCTCGCCGTGGTCCGCGAAGAGGGCGACCTCGGCATGCGCGCCGCCGCGCAGTCGCTGCTTGCCCAGCTCGATACCGCCCCGCAATCCGACGACAGCTCAGAGGAGACAGACCAATGAGACGTCTCGCCCCCGCCGGTGCCTGCGCGCTTGCCGTGCTTTGCGCCGCACCGCTTTCCGCGCAGCCCTCGAACTATGGTTGTACCAACCTGGACCGCGCCTCGCCGCCTTTGGTCGAAGGCGCGGAGGGCACGTTCTTCCGCCTCGCCCTCGACTTCCGGATGAACCAG
>JAMWZF010000627.1 GCA_024304875.1 Paracoccaceae bacterium | reverse complement strand
AAACGCCCGCCGCGCCAGCGCCCGCGCCACCGGTACCGCCAGCAGCGCCGACAGCAGGGCCGACACGGCGGCCTGCACCACGGTGAACCGCAGCGCGAACCAGTCCGCCAGCGCGAGCCCGCCCGCCACCTCGGCCCGCAGCGCCACGGCGGCGATGGGGCCAAGGGTCAGCAGGATGACGAGGATCGCCGCGATGCGGGCGGGCATGGATGGGCCTTACTGCGACAGGGCGTTGCGCCAGACCTCGATGGCCTCGTCGCGGACCTCGGCGACTTCGGACGGAGCCAGGAGCAAAGCAGAGGCCGGCTCCACCAGCCCGTCGAAGCCCTCGGGCAGGCCGCCCGGGATCTCGGTCACCGGGTACATCCAGTTGGTCGTCGGAATGACGGCCTGCGCCTCGGGAGAGGCGAGGTAGGCGAGGAACTCCCGCGCCAGCTCGGGCTGGTCGGAAGAGGCCAGCGCCGCCGCCACCTCGATCTGCATGTAGTGGCCGTTGTCGAAGGCCCAGGCGACCTTGCTGTCGTCCTCTTCGGCGATCAGGTGATAGGCGGGCGAGGGGGTGTAGGACAGAACGGCATCCGCCTCTCCGTCGAGGAACAGGGCGTAAGCCTCCGACCACCCGGGGGTGACGGTGACGATATTGTCGGCCAGATCCTCCCAGATCGCGCCGGCCTGGTCGCCATGGATCGCCTGGACCCAGAGCAGAAGGCCAAGGCCCGGGGTCGAGGACCGGGGATCCTGGATCACGACGGTCAGGTCGCTCGACGCCAGTTCCTCGAAGGAGGCCGGGGCCGAGGCGCCCGCGTTGCCGACGAAGGCGAAATACCCCCAATCGAAGGGCACCCAGGTGTCGTCTGTCCAGTCCACGGGCAGCGCAAGGTCGAGCTCTACCCCGTGCGGCGCGAACAGGCCGCTCTCGGCCGCCTGCGCCATGAGGTTCGTGTCGAGGCCAAGGGCCACGTCCGCCTCGGTCCCCTCGCCTTCGAGCCGGAGCCGCGACAACAGGGATGCGCCGTCACCCGCGGCGACGAATTCGACGGTGCAGTCGCAGGTCTCCTCGATGCCCCCTGTCCGTCCGGCGCATTGGAGGAACGACCCATGAAGACCACTCTTCCCCTGATCGCAGGACTCCTGTTTCCCGCTGCCCTCGCAGCGCAGGAGACCCTGACGATCTACACCTACGACAGTTTCGTGCCCGACTGGGGCCCCGGCCCGGCCATCGCCGAGGGCTTCGAGGAGACCTGCGACTGCAC
>JAMWZF010000626.1 GCA_024304875.1 Paracoccaceae bacterium | reverse complement strand
CCTTTCGCGCCCCGCCCGCCCGGGGTATCGACGGGCAAACCGACCGAGGAGAGAGACATGGCCGATACCCTGAAGGGGCAGGCGTTCGACTGGCAGGACCCGTTCCGCCTGTCCGCCCAGCTGACCGAAGACGAACGGATGATTTCCGAAGCCGCCGAGGAGTTCGCCCAGAGCGCCCTCGCCCCCCGCGTGGAGGCCGCCTACCTCAACGAGGAGACCGACCCCGAGATCTTCCGCGAGATGGGCGCCGCCGGCCTTCTGGGCGTGACCGTCCCGGAGGAGTTCGGCGGGGCCGGGGCGGGCTACGTCTCCTACGGACTCGTCGCCCGCGCGGTGGAGCGGGTGGACAGCGGCTACCGCTCGATGATGTCGGTCCAGTCCTCGCTGGTGATGTTCCCGATCCACGCCTACGGGTCCGACGAACAGCGCAAGAAGTACCTGCCCGGCCTGGCGAGCGGCGCGCTGATCGGCTGCTTCGGCCTGACCGAGCCCGAGGCCGGCTCCGACCCCGGCGGCATGAAGACCAGGGCGACGAAGGTGCAGGGCGGATACGTCCTGAACGGCGCCAAGACCTGGATTTCCAACAGCCCCATCGCCGACGTCTTCGTCGTCTGGGCCAAGTCCGAGGAGCACGGTGGCAAGGTCCGGGGCTTCGTTCTCGAGAAGGGCATGAAGGGCCTTTCCGCCCCAAAGATCACCGGCAAGCTGTCGCTGCGCGCCTCGATCACGGGCGAGATCGTGATGGAGGATGTCGAGGTCCCCGAGGACGCTCTCCTGCCCGGTGTCGAGGGCATGGGCGGCCCCTTCGGCTGCCTCAACCGCGCCCGCTACGGCATTTCCTGGGGCACCATGGGCGCCGCCGAGGATTGCTGGCACCGCGCCCACGCCTACGGGATGGAGCGCAAGCAGTTCGGCCGTCCCCTCGCCGCGACCCAGCTCTACCAGAAGAAGCTGGCCGACATGATGACCGAGATTTCCCTTGGCCTGCAGGGGTCCCTGCGCGTCGGGCGGATGCTGGACGACGGCAGCTACGCGCCCGAGATGATCTCGATCGTCAAGCGCAACAACTGCGGCAAGGCGCTGGATATCGCCCGGATGGCCCGGGACATGCACGGCGGCAACGGCATCCAGTCCGGCTACCACGTGATGCGCCACGCCCAGAACCTCGAGACGGTGAACACCTACGAGGGCACCCACGACGTGCACGCGCTGATCCTCGGCCGGGCGCAGACGGGGATCCAGGCCTTTGGCTGAGGCGGGGGCGGGCGGGG
>JAMWZF010000625.1 GCA_024304875.1 Paracoccaceae bacterium | reverse complement strand
CCGATGCCTTCGAAATCCTTGCCGGTGAAGATGCGCACCACCCCCGGCATCCCCGCCGCCTCGGCGGTGTCGATGCCGTTGATCTTCCCGTGCGCCACGTCCGAGCGCAGGAAATGCACGTACAGCTGGCCGTGCACGTTGATGTCGTCGGTGTAGTTCCCGGCCCCGGTCAGAAACCGGACGTCCTCGCGCCGCTTGCTGCTGGCGCCAACCCCGTGGTCCTTCGGCATGTCGTCTCTCCTCCCTCAGAAGGGGCGGCGCGGCCCCTCCCCGGGCCGGCGGGCCGCCCGATGTGGCCTATTCCGCCGCGATGGCGCCCACGTCCTGTCCGGACGCGGCCATGATCGCCTTGACGATGTTGTGGTAGCCCGTGCAGCGGCAGATGTTCCCCTTGAGATACTCCCGGATCTCCTTCTCCGAGGGCTTGGGGTTGTGCTCGAGCAGCTTTGCCGCGCTCATCACCATGCCGGGGGTGCAGAAGCCGCACTGCAGGCCGTGATGGTCCTGGAAGGCCTGCTGGATGGTCGACAGGGACCCGTCCGCGTTGGCCATGCCTTCGATGGTGGTCACCTCGGCGCCGTCCGCCTCCATCGCGAAGATCGAACAGGCCTTCACGTCCTGCCCGTTCACATGCACCACGCAGGCGCCGCACTGGGACGTGTCGCAGCCGACGTGGGTGCCGGTCAGGCGCAGTTCGTCGCGCAGGAATTCGACGAGAAGGGTGCGCCCCTCGACCTCGCCGGACTGCGCCTCTCCGTTCACGGTCATGGTGACCTGTGGCATGGAAGATCCTCCCTTATCTCTTTGTTGGGGCCAGTCTAAGCACGGGCCATCCGAACTGAAAACTGGAATGTTTTCTTGACGGCACAATTCGCCGTGTCATGCCGGGGGGCGGTCAGGCGCCGCGCCGCCGCCGGGGCTCCGGCCGGGTCGGCATCTCCTTGAGGAGGCCGCCGACGCCCATCGCGGCGATGTCGTCCCCGGTGACGGGCAGCCCGCAGAGCATCCTCTCCAGCACCCAGTCCGCCCCATTCAAGGCTGGCGAGCGCGCGCAGCCGGGCAGGCCGATCACCGGCTTGTCCCCCAGCCGGCCAAGGAAGATCAGGTTGCCGGGGTCCACCGGCATCCCGTAGCGGTCCACCACTCCGCCCGCCTGTACGACGGCCGCCGGGGCGGTATCGGCGATGTCCGAGGTGGCCGAGCCGGTGAGAATCAGGATCATCTCGCCGGGTGCGTCCCTCAGGGCCTCCGCCAGGGGGGCCACCTCGTGCGGCAC
>JAMWZF010000624.1 GCA_024304875.1 Paracoccaceae bacterium | reverse complement strand
GCCCGGAGGGCGGGGGCAGCGCCCCCTCCGACGCCTGTCACGCAGAGCCGAGCGCCTGTCAGGCGTGCCCGCCCTCGGCGCTGAGAAGCAGGGGGTCGATGCCGATGCTCTTCAGCGCGGCGGACCACTTGTGCTCGTTGGCGCGGCCGAAGATGAGGTCGGACCGTGCCGGGCAGGTGAGCCAGCCGTTCTCGGCGATCTCGCCCTCGAGCTGGCCGGGGCCCCAGCCGGAATACCCCAGCGCGAGGATCGAAGAGGACGGACCCTTGCCCTCGGCCAGCAGCTCCAGCACGTCCAGCGTCGCGGTCAGGCCGATCTCCTCGTTCACCTTCAGCGTGGACTCGGCGTTCTGGAAATCCGCCGAATGCAGGACGAAACCCCGGGCGTTCTCGACCGGGCCGCCGAAGTGGATGCGGATGTCGCGGCTGGTGTCCGACTGCACGATGCCAAGCTGGTCGAGCAGATCCGAGAAGCGCACCTCCGGCGTCGGCTTGTTCACGATCAGGCCCATCGCGCCGTCGCCCGAATGGGCGCACATGTAGACGACCGATTGCACGAAGCGGGGGTCGCCCATGCCGGGCATCGCGATCAGCATCTGGCCGGTCAGGTCGTCGGGTACGATGGGGTCCATACCCGAATGATGTGGTGCGCTCTGGCGACAGGCAAGGGGGGCCTCCCGCGGTTCTCTCCCAGACGTGACTTCCCATTGCCGGCGCACCCCGTATTTTCGCGCCGATGACCCGCCTGGCCCGTCTCCTCCTCTGCGCCCTCGCGCTGCCCCTCGCCTCGCCCGCACCCGCGGCGGCCGAGCGTCTCGCCGATGTCGTCGCTGTCGAGATGCTGCCGGGGTGGCGGGGGGACGAGGGGCGGCACATGGCCGGCCTGCATATCGGCCTCGCGCCGGGGTGGAAGACCTACTGGCGCGCGCCAGGCGACGCGGGCATCCCGCCGGTCTTCGACTGGACCGGCTCGCAGAACATCGGCGGCGTCGCCTTCCACTGGCCGGTGCCGCAGGTCAGCTGGCAGAACGGCATGCGCTCGATCGGCTACTCCGGCGAGGTGACCCTGCCGATCGAGGTGACCCTGACAGACCCCGCCGCCCCGGCGCGCCTGTCGGGCCGGGTCCTCATGGGAGTCTGCGAGGACATCTGCATCCCGGTGGAGCTGAGCTTCGACGCGGTCCTGCCGGCGGCGGGGAGCGGGCGCACGCCGGCCATCGTCGCCGCCCTTGTCGACAGGCCCCTGACCGGGGCCGAGGCGGGGGCCGGCCCGGTGAC
>JAMWZF010000623.1 GCA_024304875.1 Paracoccaceae bacterium | reverse complement strand
CCCTACATGTGCCTGTGCACCGACGACCGGAACCCGCTCGACATCGGCGAACACGGGCACCTCGACGACATGATCCGCACCCTGATCGGCCTCGGCTGCGACCCGCTGGCAGTCTACCGGGCGGCGTCCCTGTCAGCCGCCGAAGCCTTCGGCCTCAAGGACCGCGGCCAGCTCGCCCCCGGCAAACGGGCCGATATCGTCGCCCTGCCGGACCTCGCCGACTGCCGCGCGACCTGGGTCATGGCCGGCGGCACCCTCGTCACCGACGCCGCTTTCGCCGCAAGGCAGACCATCGACCCGCCCGGCCGCGGCTCCGTCACCGCCCCCAAGGTCACCCCGGAAAGCTTCCGCTGCGCCGGCAACCGCGCCGAGACCCCCGTCATCGGCATCCTCGAAGGCAAGATCATCACCGCCCACCTGACCGAGGAGATCGCCCCGCAGGACGGCGACAAGCGCCCCGACCCCGCCCGCGACCTCGCCCGCGTCGCGGTGATCGAACGGCATGGACGGAACGGCAACATCGCCACCGGCTTCGTCCGCGGCTTCGGCCTGCAGCGCGGCGCCATCGCCGCCACGGTGGCCCACGACCACCACAACATCGTCGCCGTCGGGGCGGACTACGCCGACATGGCCCTCGCGGTCGCCCGCCTGACCGAGATCGAGGGCGGCTTCGTCGTCGCCGACGGGGGCCGGGTCACCGCCGAACTCGCTCTCCCGGTCGCGGGCCTCATGTCCCTCGACCCCTTCGAGACTGTCCGGGACAAGCTGGTGGACCTCCGCGCCGCCGCCACCGCCCTCGGCGTGACGCTTGAGGAACCTTTCCTGCAACTCGCCTTCGTCGCCCTCCCGGTCATCCCGCACCTCAAGATCACCGACCGCGGGCTGGTCGACGTGGACCGGTTCGAGATCATTGGCTGACGCCGCCTACGATACCGGGGGGTGGGCCCGGACCCGCCCCACTCGTGCGCCCTCTATCCCGGCTCTGTGCGGGGCAGGAGGCGCCGGGATCGAGTATTTGAACCAAGTCGAAACCGAGAAGCCGCGCCCGGCTGCTTCGATTTGGCCCAAATACTCCTCTTCGGGAGTCCCCTGTCCGCCCCACGATCCGGCCGAAGGAGAGGCGTCCGTGAGGTGGGTCGGGGCCCACCACGACCCCGTCGGAACGGCGGCATGACGCAGCACTACGCGCCTCGCGCCGTCTTCGATGGCGAGACCCTGCACACCGGCGCCGGGCTGACGGTCGAGGACGGGCATGTGGCCGGGATCACCGCCGCCCCGGAC
>JAMWZF010000622.1 GCA_024304875.1 Paracoccaceae bacterium | reverse complement strand
GCCGTGCCGGGGCTCGAGGGCGCGGTGCGGGCCGAGGTGGCCTATGGCACCGGCAGCCGGGTGGATTTCGTGGTGGAGGGGGACCGCCGCGCCTTCGTCGAGGTCAAGAGCGTGACCCTGCGCCGGACCGGCGACCTGGCCGAGTTTCCCGATACCGTCACCGCCCGCGGCGCGAAACACCTGCGCGAGCTGGCCGAAGTGGCGCGGGGCGGGGACAGGGCGGTGCTGCTCTACCTCGTGCAGCGGACGGACTGCGCCCGCGTGACCGTCGCCGCCGACATCGACCCGGTCTATGCCGCGGCCTTGGCGGAGGCGCGGGCGGCGGGGGTCGAGGTGATGGCCCATCGGGCCGGGATCGACCCTGCGGGCATCACCCTCGGCCCGGCGCTGCCCGTTCTCTGACCCTTCTGCAGCCCCGGGTCCGCAAGCTGGCCCGCAGTGTTCACTTCACGGGGCAGCGGGGTTCCCTCCGGGACGCCCATAACCTATGTTGACAGGCAGAGAACACGCGCCCGGAGAGCCACTTGGACGAGACCAGCGCCCGCCTGACCCGCGACGGGATCCGCATCTACGAGGCTGCGGACTTCGAGGGCATGCGCGTGGCCGGGCGGCTCGCGGCCGAGATCCTCGACAAGGTCGCGCCCCTCGTGGTGCCCGGCGTGTCGACCGGAGAACTGGACGCGGAGATCACGGGGTGGGTCGAGGAGGCGGGGGCCACCTCGGCCACCATCGGCTACAAGGGCTACCAGCACGCCTCCTGCATCAGCGTGAACCATGTCGTCTGCCACGGCATCCCGGGCGAGAAGAAGCTGAAGGACGGCGACATCCTGAACATCGACGTCACCGTGATCGTGGACGGCTGGTTCGGGGATACCAGCCGGATGTACGTCGCCGGCCGCCGCAGCCGCAAGACCGAGCGGCTGATCCAGGTCACCCACGACGCGCTGATGATCGGGATCGAGGCGGCGCGGCCCGGCGCCACCTTCGGCGACATCGGGCACGCGATCCAGAGCCATGTCGAGGCGAACCGGATGAGCGTGGTGCGCGACTTCTGCGGCCACGGCCTTGGCCGGGTGTTCCACGCGCCGCCGAACGTCCTGCACTACGGGCGGCCCGGCACCGGCCCGGTGCTGGAGGAAGGCATGTTCTTCACCATCGAGCCGATGGTGAACCTCGGCCGGCCCGAGACGAAGGTGCTGGCCGACGACTGGACGGCGGTGACGCGGGACAAGTCCCTCTCGGCCCAGTTCGAACATTCCGTCGGCATCACCGCGACCGGGGCCGAGATCTT
>JAMWZF010000621.1 GCA_024304875.1 Paracoccaceae bacterium | reverse complement strand
GCGTCGCGGATCTCGTCGATGACGTCGGTGAGGGGGCCGTCGGTGTCCTGGGCGGTGTCCGACACGGCCTCAGGCGAGCTTCCGATAGCCCCAGATCAGCAGGCTTGCCCCGATGATCCCCACGATCAGTTGCGGAATCCAGGAATCGGCGGCGTAGATGCCGACCAGCGACAGGATGAGGTTGAGCACCACGGCCCCGATGATGCCGAGGATGATGTTGGTCAGCAGGCCGGTGTCGGCCTTCATGATCATGCTGGCGATCCAGCCGGCGAGTCCGCCGACGATGATCGAGGCGATTATTCCGAGTCCCATGTGGGTTGTCCCCCGTCAGTCAATTGCGTCAGGAGGCTAAACGCGGATCGCGGCGGTTGGTTCCCGCCTCGGCGGCAAGGCTCAGTCGCGCAGAAGCTCGTTGATCCCGGTCTTGGAGCGGGTCTTCTCGTCCACCCGCTTCACGATCACGGCGCAGTAGAGGTTCAGGTTGTTCTTCGTCGGCATCGAGCCGGAGACGACCACCGAATAGGGCGGCACCTCGCCCATGAAGACCTCGCCCGTCTCGCGGTCCACGATCTTGGTCGACTGGCCGATGTAGACCCCCATGCCGAGGACCGAGCCCTCGCGCACGATGCAGCCCTCGACCACCTCGGAGCGGGCGCCGATGAAGCAGTTGTCCTCGATGATCGTCGGGCCGGCCTGCATGGGCTCCAGCACGCCCCCGATGCCGACGCCGCCGGACAGGTGCACGTTCTTGCCGATCTGGGCGCAGGATCCGACCGTGGCCCAGGTGTCGACCATCGTGCCTTCGTCCACGTAGGCGCCGAGGTTCACGAACGACGGCATCAGGACCACGCCCTTGCCGATGAAGGCGCTCTTGCGGACGACGCAGTTGGGCACGGCGCGGAAGCCGGCGGCGCGCCACTGGTTGTCGCCCCAGCCGGCGAACTTGCTGTCCACCTTGTCCCACCAGCCGCCGCCCTGGGGGCCTCCCGGCTGGATCTCCATGTCCTTGATGCGGAACCCGAGGAGGACGGCCTTCTTGGCCCACTGGTTGACCTGCCAGGTCCCGTCCTCGCCCCGTTCGGCCACCCGCAGCTGCCCGCTGTCGAGCGCGTTCAGCGTGTCCTCGATCGCCTCGCGCGTCTCGCCCCCGGTCAGCGGCGTGATGTCGGCCCGGTTCTCCCAGGCGGCTTCGATGGCGGTCTCTAGCTGGGCGTTGGACATCGGGCGGCTCCTTGAGGTGAGGTCGGGGGCTTGTCCTCTGCCGGGGGCGATGGGTCAAGACCCACCTCGCGGCCC
>JAMWZF010000620.1 GCA_024304875.1 Paracoccaceae bacterium | reverse complement strand
CAGCCGTGGAAGAGCTCGACGGTCACGTAGACATGCTCGATGACGATGCCCTCGTCCACCGTCACGCTCATCGCGGTGGTGTTGAAGTCCGAGATCGCGCGGTATCCCTGCGTCCAGTCATGCACCACCCGCTCGGTGGCCATGGTGGCCGGGGCGCCGGTCATGGTCAGCCAGACCTCGGCCATGCGCACGGCGGCGAAGGCGTCCACCAGGCCGAAGCCGTAGCTCGGGCTGAAGGTCAGCGCACCGCCGTTCCAGGTCTCGCCCCCCATCGCCTGCCAGGAACCCGCCTCGGGGCCGATGGGCGCGCGGCCGAAGACCGAGCCGGTCTGCTGGGCCGAGAGCGCCAGGATCGCCTGCACGTCGCGATACCCGAGCCGCGGCTCCGCCTCGAGCATGAGCGCCACCACGCCCGACACGACCGGGGTCGCCGCCGAGGTGCCGCCGAAGCTGCCGTCATAGGCGCCGGGCGCGAAGCCCGCGACGCCGGTCCTGTCGGTGGTCTGCGAGGCGGCGGGGGCCGCGACCAGCAGGTTGTGGCCGAAGCTGGAATAGTCCGCCACCAGGCCGGTCTGGTCCACCGCACCCACGACGATCACGTAATGCAGGTTGTTGTGGCCCTCGCCCTGGGCGTTGCCGAAGATGCCGAGGGACGAGAGATAAGGATCGTTGGCGTCGTTGCCCGCGGCCTTGACGAAGATCGTGCCCAGCCCGCCCCGGCCGGTGGCGACCGCCACGGCCATCGCCTCCGCTTCCTGGAAGGCCCAGCCGGTATCGCCGATATCGCCGCCCGCATCGTCGAAATCGGGCGTGATGCCGTAGCTCTGGTTGACCACGTCGAAGACCGCGGCATGTTCGAGCACCGCATAGGGAGCGGTGAAGAAGACATCGTTGAGATAATCCACCCCGGTCAGCGAGGCGCCCCAGGCCACGCCCACCACGCCGCGTCCGTTCAGCGCGGCACCGATCAGCCCGGCCACCGCCGTGCCATGGCCGTCCGCGGCGGTGTTGGGCTGTCCGTCATCGCCGGGAAAATGCAGGCCCGCCAGATAGTTCGCGGCAAGGTCCACATGGCTCCGCTCGACCCCGTCGTCATAGATCCCCACACGGACGCCGGCGCCGCTGTAATCCTGCCAGACCGCCTCGATGTCGCCGATCAGCTGGAAATGCCATTGCTGCGGGTAGAGAGGGTCGGTGATGGTGATCGGCATGGAAACACGCTCCGGAACGGCTATCTGGCACGGGATCCACGCATCCTGCCGGACGAATGCGGCCCTTGTGCGACCCCTGTGTGCGACCCCTG
>JAMWZF010000062.1 GCA_024304875.1 Paracoccaceae bacterium | reverse complement strand
ATAAGAGACAGCGCCACCACAGAGATCCCGGGTCAGGCCCGGGACGGGAGGAGCTAAGTCATGGCCCGTGCCGTCACTCCGCAGAAGAAGGCGATCTTCACCGTCATCGCCTGGGCCGTCGGCCTTCTGATCTTCTTCCCGATCCTCTGGACCATCCTGACCAGCTTCAAGACCGAGGCGCAGGCCGTCGCGGACCCGCCGATCTTCCTGAACTTCGACTGGACGCTGGAGAACTACGCCGTCGTGCAGGAGCGGTCGAACTACATGCGGTTCCTGTGGAACTCGGTCATCATCGCGGGCGGGTCCACCCTGCTCGGCATCATCATCGCGGTGCCCGCCGCCTGGTCGATGGCCTTCGTGCCGTCCAGGCGGACCAAGGACATCCTGCTCTGGATGCTCTCGACCAAGATGCTTCCCGCGGTCGGCGTGCTCTACCCGATCTACCTGATCTGCATCCAGCTGGGCGTGCTCGACAACCGCATCGCGCTGGTCATCATCCTGATGCTGATCAACCTGCCGATCATCGTCTGGATGCTCTACACCTACTTCCGCGAGATCCCGGGCGAGATCCTGGAAGCGGCCCGCATGGACGGCGCCTCGCTGAAGGAAGAGATCATGTACGTCCTGACGCCGATGGCCATTCCGGGCATCGCCTCGACCGTGCTGCTCAACATCATCCTGGCGTGGAACGAGGCCTTCTGGACGCTGAACCTCACGGCGGTGGACGCCGCCCCGCTGACGGCCTTCATCGCCAGCTACTCCTCGCCCGAGGGCCTGTTCTACGCGAAACTCTCGGCGGCCTCGACCATGGCCATCGCGCCGATCCTCATCCTCGGCTGGTTCAGCCAGAAACAACTCGTCCGCGGCCTCACCTTCGGCGCGGTCAAATAAGGAGCCAGTGACATGGGACGCATCACCCTCGACAAGGTGACCAAGAGCTTCGGAGACGTGAACGTCATCCCGCCGCTGGACCTGACCATCGAGGACGGCGAGTTCGCGGTCTTCGTCGGCCCCTCGGGCTGCGGCAAGTCCACGCTGCTGCGCCTGATCGCGGGGCTGGAGGACGTGACCTCCGGCGAGATCCGGATCGACGGCACCGTCGCCACGGACACGCCGCCCGCCAAGCGCGGCCTCGCGATGGTCTTCCAGTCCTACGCCCTCTACCCGCATATGTCGGTTCGCAAGAACATCGCCTTCCCCCTGCGGATGGCCAAGATGGACCAGGCCGAGATCGACCGCCGGGTGAACGCCGCAGCCGAGGTGCTGAACCTCAAGGACTACATCGACCGGCGGCCCGGCCAGCTCTCGGGAGGGCAGCGCCAGCGGGTCGCCATCGGCCGCGCCATCGTGCGCGAACCCGCGGCCTTTCTCTTCGACGAGCCCTTGTCGAACCTCGACGCCGCGCTGCGGGTCGGCATGCGGCTGGAGATTTCCGAGCTGCACAAACGCCTGGCCACGACGATGATCTATGTCACCCACGACCAGGTCGAGGCGATGACCATGGCCGACAAGATCGTGGTCCTGCGCGCCGGGGTGATCGAACAGGTCGGCTCGCCGCTCGAACTCTACAAGGCGCCGCGCAACACCTTCGTCGCGGGCTTCATCGGCTCGCCCAAGATGAACCTGATCGAGGGCGCCGAGGCGCAGAAGCACGACGCCCACACCATCGGCATCCGGCCCGAGCATATCGAGGTCTCGGACAGCGGCGGCGTCTGGACCGGCACCGTGGGCGTGTCGGAACACCTCGGCTCCGACACCTTCTTCCACATCCACGACACCGGCCTGGCCGAGACGATCACCGTCCGCGCCGGCGGCGAGGTCGGGTTCAAGCATGGCGACACGATCCACCTGACCCCGCGCGAGGATGTCATCCACCGGTTCGGCGCCGACGGCCTGCGCCTCTGATCCGGCCCCCATTCGACGGACGAGACCATGAAGCTATCCAACGCCACCATCGACGCCCTTCCCGAGGGGATCGACCGGCCCCGCTACGACCGCGCCGCGCTGACGCCCGGGATCGTGCATATCGGCCTCGGCAACTTCCACCGGGCGCACCAGGCCTGGTACCTGCACCGGCTGATGCAGGCCGGTCAGGCCCATGACTGGGCCATCATCGGCGCCGGGGTCCGCCCCTACGACGCCGCCATGCGCGAGAGGCTGATTGCGCAGGACTGCCTGACCACGCTGATCGAGCTGGACCCGGCGGGGACCAGCGCCGAGGTCACCGGCGCGATGATCGACTACCTGCCGATCGAGGAGGGCAACGGCCCCCTGATCGCGCAGATGTCGGACCCGGCCATCCGGATCGTGTCGCTGACAGTGACCGAGGGCGGTTATTACACCGATGCCAGCGGCGCCTTCGACCAGAGCCACCCGGACATTGCCCATGACGCCGCCAGCCCGGCTGCCCCGCGCACTGCCTTCGGCGCCATCGTCGCGGCGCTGAAGGCGCGGCGCGACGCGGGCCACGGGCCGTTCACCGTGCAAAGCTGCGACAACCTGCAGGGCAACGGCGGGATCACCCGGGCGACGGTCGTCGGCCTCGCCCGGCTGTCGGACTCCGCCCTCGCCGACTGGATCGACGCGGAAGTCACCTTCCCCAACTCCATGGTCGACTGCATCGTCCCCGCCACCGGGCCCAACGAAATCGCCCGCGCGGCGGACCTCGGGGTGGAGGACGCCGCGCCGGTGACGCACGAGAACTTCCGCCAGTGGGTGATCGAGGACGCCTTCTGCGCCGGCCGCCCGGCGTGGGAGGAGGTGGGCGCCACGATCACGGACGACGTCCACGCCTACGAGAGCATGAAGATCCGCGTCCTGAACGCCGGGCACCAGGTGCTGGCCAACGCGGGCGAGATCCTCTCGGTCCCGACCATCGCCGACTGCATGGCCGACCCCGACATCGCGCCCTTCTTCCGCAAGGTGGAGACGGACGAGATCGTCCCTTACGTCCACGCCGTCCCGGACCGGACCCCGGCGGAGTACCTGGAGCTGATCGTCAGCCGCTTCTCGAACCCCCAGATCCGGGACACGACCCGGCGCGTCGCCTTCGACGGGTCCTCGCGGCACACCGGCTTCGTCCTGCCGATCCTGCGGGATGCGCAGGCGGCCGGCGGTTCGGTCGAAGGACTGGCGCTGGTCGAGGCGCTCTGGGCGCGAATGTGCGAAGGCACGCGCGAGGACGGCACGGTCATCGAACCCAACGACCCCTCCTGGCCCGCCCTGACCGCCGCCGCTACGGCCGCCAGGGACGACCCCGACGCCTGGCTGGCGCAGCGGCAGATCTACGGCGACCTCGGTGCCGACCGGCGGTTTGCCGAGGCCTTCGGGCGCTGGCTGGCGCTGATCTGGTCGGCTGGCGCGCGGACCGCGCTGCGGACCTACGTCAAGGGCTGACCACGCCCCAGAACAGTTGCCCGACGGGGACCGGCCCCTAGGTCTGGGTCATGACCGCTCAGACCGAAGACAGCGACATCGGCACCGGCCCGGCCGCCGTGCGGCGGCTGGTGGACCGGCTGCACGACCTCGCCGAGGGCAAGGACGACGTCTCGGTCGACCACTTCGTGCGCGAGATCGGCGCCCAGGGACACGCGCCGCTGCTGTTGGCGGTCGCGATCCTGATGGTGCTGCCCATCGGCATGATTCCGGGCGTGGGCGGTGCGCTGGGGGCTCTCGTGGCCATCATCGGCCTCCAGATGCTGCTGGGCCGCGGAGGGATCTGGCTGCCCCGGTTTCTCGGCAAGAGGTGCATCCCGGCGGACCGGGTCAGCCGCATGACCGAGCGCATCATGCCTCTGGCCGAATGGCTGAGACGGCACTTGCACCCGCGCTGGACCGTCCTGACCGACAGCCCCTGGTCCATCGGGGCGATTGCGGTGATCCTCATGGTCTCGGGCGGATCGCTGCTGATCCTCGGCGCGATTCCGGTGGCGGCGCCGATGATGGGGCTGCCCGTCGCGCTTTTCGCCTTCGGCATCCTGGCCAAGGACGGCCGGCTTGTCGCGGTCGGTTACCTCTGGATCGCCGCCACCGTGGCCGGGCTGGTGCTATGGGGCGCCTGAGGCCGGACCTTCGGCCATCTTCCGATCCGGAGAATTGAGGGTCGACCAGGTGTCGTCGCGCGGCGGCGGCGGGGGCGCCTCGCAGGACTGCTGGTGGATGGCGACCTTGGCGATGAAGTGGGCCGAGACCGGAGCCGTCGCGAAGAGGAAAGCCATGATCAGCAGCTCGTGCGCCGAGGGGTCCCCCTCGGCCGCGGCGACCAGCATGGCGGCCAGCAGCAACATCCCGATGCCGATGGTGCCTACCTTGGTCGGCGCGTGCAGCCGCGTCATCGGGTCGTTGAACTTCAGCAGGCCGATGACGCCGATCAGGACGAAGGCGGACCCGATCAGCAGGCAGACGGCGGCGGCATAGGTGGCGACGATCTGGAGAGTCATTCGATGATGTCCCCCCTCAGCATGAACCGCGCCAGCGCCACGGTCGAGACGAAGCCAAGCATGGCGACCAGCAAGGAGACCTCGAAGTAGACCTTGACACCTTGGGTCATCCCCAGCACCACGACAAGGCCGATGGCGTTTATCACAAGCGTGTCGAGGGCCAGGACCCGGTCGCCCGATGTCGGCCCCCGGAACAGGCGTACCACGCAGAGAAGTTGACCGATCGCGAGGGCCACGAAGGCGACGATCAGGGCGATGTCGAGGAAGGCCGTGGCGGTGCTCATGAGAAGATCTCCAGCAGGCGGCGTTCGTAGCGGGTCTTGATGTCGTCGCGGACGCTGTCGGGGTCGTCGGTATGCAGGACGTGGACGAGAAGGCTGTGCCCCTCGTCCGACAGGTCGGCCGAGACCGTGCCGGGCGTCAGCGTGATCGTTCCCGCCAGGACCGTGATCGCCTCGGGCTGGCGCAGTTCGAGAGGGACGACGATCCAGGCCGGCTTGAGCTTGGCATTGGGTACGGTCAGGACGATCCAGGCCACCTCGATGTTGGCGACGATGATGTCCCAGAGCACGATGAAGGTGTAGGGGATCATCCGGTGGATGCGGAAGGCCTTGGGCGTGCCCGGCCACCAGATCGAGGTGATCCAGGGGATGACGATCCCCAGGATCAGCCCGAAGACGGCCATGCCCGCAGTCAGCTCGTTCTGCAGCAGGATCCAGACCAGGGCGAGGATGATGGTCAGGAAGGGATGCGGCAGCAGGCTGCGATAGAGACCCCTCATGTCAGTAGCCCTCCTCCTGCGGGGCGCTCAACTTGCCCGGCGTATCCAGGACCGTGTCGATATAGGCATCGGGCGAGAACAGCTGCGCGGCCATGTCGGTGGTGTAGTCGTGGACCTGGCCGGCCAGGACCGTGTGCGCCACCAGCAAGGCCAGCAGCCCGCCGACCGCAGCATAGCACAGCGCGCCGGGACGGACGATCTGCTCGTCCACCGTCTCGGCCGGCGGCAGGCTGTGCGCCTTCCAGAACACCACGCTTCCCGCGCGGGCAAAGCCGACGACGGCGATCAGGCTGGTGACGAGGATCACCGCCCAGACCCAGACCACGAGATCCGATCCGAAGGCGGCGTCGAGCACCATCAGCTTGCCGAGGAACCCGGACAGCGGCGGCAGGCCGGCCATGGCGATCGCACCGGCAAAGAAGATCCCCGAAGTCAGCACCGTGCCGGCCATCGGCGGCCGGGGTGTCAGGTCGAGCGTCCCCCGCCCGGCCCGGACGAGGTCGGTGACGAGGAACAGGATCGCCGCAGCCAGCGTCGAATGGATCATGTAGTAGAGCGCCGCGGCGATCCCCTGGGGAGTGAACAGGGAAATGGCGATGATCACCGTGCCCATCGACCCGATGACCGAGAAGGCCACCAGCCGGTCCAGCCTGCGCGCCGCGAGGATGCCCACCGTCCCGATCGCGAGCGAAACCAGCGCCGCCGGCTGCAGCCAGACCCCGTGCAGCCCCTCGGTCGCCACCGTGTCCGGCGGGAAGATCAGCGTATAGACCCGGATGATCGCGTAGGCGCCCACCTTGGTCATGATCGCGAAAAGCGCGGCGACGGGGGCCGGCGCCTCGGCATAGGACGACGGCAGCCAGAAGTGCAGCGGCACCAGTGCCGCCTTGATGGCGAAGACCAGCAGAAGAAGGACGGCGGCGATGCGGATGCCGACGGTCTCCTCCGGCCCGATCTCGGCCACCCGCACCGCCAGATCCGCCATGTTGAGCGTCCCGGTCTCGGCGTAGATCGACCCGAGCGCGAAGAGGAACAGGGTGGAGCCAAGCAGGTTGTAGAGAACGTACTGCACCCCGGCGCGGAGCCTGTCGTTCCCGCCGGCATGGATCATCAGTCCGTAGGACGCGATCAGCAGCACCTCGAAGAACACGAAGAGGTTGAAGAGGTCCCCGGTCAGGAAGGCGCCGAGGATGCCCATCATCTGGAACTGGAACAGCGCATGGAAATGCCAGCCCCGCCTGTCCCACCCCGACCCGATGGAGAACAGCAGGACGAACAGCGCAAGCACCGAGGCCAGCAGGATCATCAGCGTCGACAGCCGGTCCCCGACCACGACGATACCGAAGGGCGCCGCCCAGTCGCCGAGCCGGTAGTAGATCACCGAGCCGTCCGAGACCTGCCACGCCAGCCCGGCGGAGATGACGACGAGCGCCGCTATCCCGGCCACGGAAAAGGCCCGCTGGATCGCGATGTGGTGCCGCGCGGCCAGCACGATGAAGGGCGCCAGGAAAGCCGGCAGGACGATGGGGGCAAGGATCCAGTGGGTCATGCCTGATCGTCCGCCTTCTGCGTCGCGGGCCGGTCGTCGACGTGGTCGTCCTCGGACCCGAGGTAGGCCCCGAGGCCGATCATCACCACCACCGCCGTCATGCCGAACGAGATCACGATGGCCGTCAGCACCAGCGCCTGCGGCAACGGGTCGGTATAGGTCTCCACCCCGTCGGTCAGGATCGGCGGCGCACCGATGGTCAGCCGGCCGGACGCGAAGAGGTAGACGTTGACAGCATAGGTCAGCAGCGACACGCCCAGGATCACCGGGAAGGTGCGCAGGCGCAGGACGAGGTAGATCCCACCGGCAGTCATCACGCCGATGGCGGAAGCGACAAGCAGCTCCATGTCAGCCCACCCCCTTCCCGGTCACCGGCGCATCCGGTTGGTCCGGCCCGATCTCCTCGCGGGAGGGGTCGATGTCCATCGGGAATTCGCTGTCCGTGTCCCCGTCGCGGTGCGCCAGACGAGAGAAGCTCTCGAGCGACAGCATCACCGCGCCCACCACGGCGAGGAAGACGCCGAGGTCGAACAGGGCCGCCGTCGCCAGCTCGAACTCCTGGAACGGCGGGATGCGCACGTAGGTGAAGTCCGAGGTCAGGAAGGGCTTCGCCACGAACCACGACCCGATCCCGGTAAATCCCGCCACCAGCACGCCCGCGCCGATCACGCCGTGGTAGGGATAGCGCAGTCGCGCCGATGTCCAGGCGAAGCCGCTCGCCATGTACTGCATCACCACCGCGATCGACACGATCAGGCCGGCGATGAACCCCCCGCCGGGTTCGTTATGCCCGCGCAGGAAGATGTAAAAGCCGACCAGCAGGACCACCGGCATGATGACCCGCGTCAGGACGACCATCATCATCGGATGCATGTCGCCCGAGCGCGGCTGGCTCGGCAGACGGTTGAGGAGCTTGCGCCGCACCGGCCCGTCCAGCAGCGTCTCGGTCAGGGCATAGATCAGCAGCGCGGCGATGCCGAGGACGATGATCTCGCCATAGGTGTCGAAGCCCCGGAAGTCGACGAGGATCACGTTCACGACGTTGGTGCCGCCGCCGCCCTTGTACGAATTCGCGAGATGGAACTCCGAAATCGGCGCCGCCACCGCATCGCGCAGCATGTAGTGCCAGGACAGCGCGAAGGCGGCGAGCCCGCCGAGGATGGCAACGCCGCCGTCCCGCACCCGCCGCAGCAGGGTGCTCTCCACCGGGGTCCGGTTGGGCAGGAAGTTCAGCGCCAGCAGCATCAGGATGATCGTCACCACCTCGACGGTGAACTGCGTCATGGCGAGGTCGGGGGCCGACAGGAAGACGAAGGCGACGGAGACCATCAGCCCGACGATGCCGATCAGCATGAGGGCAAGAAAGCGGTTGCGGTGCAGGACCACCATCCCGATCACCGCTGCGACAAGCATTGCCCAGCCGGCGACGGGCACCGGCCCCGCCGGCTGCACCGCCCGCGTCGCCGGACCGACCGTCCCCGTCGCCCAGGCGTGATAACCGGCCGCGACGATGGTCACCATCGCGATCATCGCGTAGCGGGTGAAGGCGCCGTTGTGCAGCCCGTGGATGACCCGACCGGCCAGGGCCGCCGCTCCGTTCACGACCCAGTCGAAGATCGCCTTGGCCTCCGGGCGCGGCGTCGCCTCCCAGGCCCGCAGCAGCGGCGCAAACACCAGCATCAGCAGCAGGCCGCCCAGGACCGCGATGATCGACATGTAAAGCGCCGGGACAAGGCCGTGCCAGATCGCGAGGTAGGCATCCGGCACCTCGGCCGCGGCGCCGAGCAGCGAGGCGGTCACCAGCTTGACGAAGGGCTCGGCGAGGAACGGCGCGGTGCCGATCACCACCACCAGCACGGCCAGGATCGCCGGGGGCATCCACATGCCCATGTTCGGGTCATGGGGCTTGTGCGGATAGTCGTCCCGCACCGGCCCGAGGAAGGTATGCCCGATGAAGCGGAAGCAGTAGGCGGCCGAGAGGAGCGAGCCGACCGTCGCCAGCACCGGCACAAGCCAGTCGCTGCCGAAAAGCACGGTATGGGTCGCCTCCTCCAGCATCATCTCCTTGGAGAGAAAGCCGTTCAGGAACGGAATCCCCGCCATCGACAGGGCCGCTACCGTCGCGATGGTGAAGACCACCGGCATCAAGGTCCGCAGGCCCCCCAGCCGGCGGATGTCCCGGGTATGCGCCTCGTGGTCGACGATCCCGGCGGACATGAAGAGTGCGGCCTTGAAGGTCGCGTGATTCAGGATGTGGAACACTGCCGCCATCGCGCCGAAGGCGGTGGAGGTGCCGAGCAGCATGGTGATCAGGCCGAGGTGCGAGACGGTCGAGAAGGCGAGCAGCGCCTTCAGGTCATGCTTGAACAGGGCGATGAGCGCGCCGAGGACCATGGTGATCAGGCCCGCCGTCGTCACGATGACGATCCACTCCGGCGTGCCCGACAGCACGGGCCAGAGCCGCGCCATCAGGAAGATGCCGGCCTTCACCATCGTGGCCGAGTGCAGGTAGGCCGAGACCGGCGTCGGCGCCGCCATCGCGTGGGGCAGCCAGAAGTGGAACGGGAACTGCGCCGACTTGGTGAAGCAGCCCAGCAGGATCAGGATGAGCGCAGGCAGGTAGAGCGGGCTGTCCTGGATCAGCTCGCGGTTCTGCAGGATGACGCTGAGGTCGTAGCTGCCGACGATCCGGCCGAGGATCAGCATCCCCCCAATCATCGCAAGGCCACCCATGCCGGTCACCGTCAGGGCCATGCGGGCGCCCTGCCGACCCTCGGGCAGGTGTTTCCAGTAGCCGATCAGCAGGAAGGACGAGAGCGAGGTCAGCTCCCAGAACACCAGCAAAAGCAGGATGTTGTCGCTGAGAACGATGCCCACCATCGCGCCCTGGAACAGGAGGAGATAGGTAAAGAACTCGCCCATGTGGTCGTCGCGGCTGAGGTAGTGCCGCGCATAGGCGATGATCAGCAGACCTATGCCGAGGATCAGCAAGGAGAAGAAGAAGCCCAGCCCGTCGAGCATCAGGGTGAAGTTCAGACCCAGCCGCGGCAACCACTCGATGGAGGCCTGGACGGTCTCTCCCGCGATGATCGCCGGCAGGTTTGTCATCAGGCCGACGAAGGCACCGAGGGTCACGACGAAGGTCACGCCCGCGCAGGCTGCGCGGCCCGCCGCGTTCATGATGCCCGGCAGAAGAGCGCCGAGAAACGGCAAGAGAACGATGTAGAACAGTGACACGCCCCGCCCCCTCCGATCTGACCCACACCCTTATTTGCGAGAAGTCCGCGCTGTGCAAACCGGTTTTTCCGCAACCGGCGCGGCAAGTTGGCGCGACAGGGCACGCCTCTTTGGGACGCGAGGGACACCGGTCGGTAGTCCGTGGAACTGTTCGGGAAATTGGTTGCGGGGGCTTGAGCTTACCGAGATCTGCGCAGACTGGCTTGCGTCCGTAGAGAAGGCCGATTTCAGGACAAGTGACTGATTTTTAAGTGTCTTTATTTCTCACGCATCTTGAGGTCGACGCTGGTTGAAGTCGTGCTGCCACGCGTGGATCTGCTCGCGGACATCGGCCAGCTGATCTTGCCCCGTTTCGCCGGACACTCAGGCGGTTGCGGTTTGATCTCGATGAACTCGCGAGGGGAATGTCAGCAAACCGTGTTGGCGTCGCTCATGAGCGCGACCGATGACCAGAAATCGACCATCTTCTCGAGATGCGGCTCCCAGTCGCCGATCCGGTCGGCGAAGATCGGACCGAGCACCGGATCGAGGCGGACCTTGCCATAGAAGCGATGCACCAGATCGGTGAGCACAGCTTCACTGAGAGCGGTGCGTTCCATCACTTCCTGGGTAACGGCGGGACGCGCGGAGCGGATCGGCGGGAGTGAGGCTTGCGTCTGGGACATGGCTGAACCGGCTTGAGTGATTGTTGCGGCCCAAATATCAAGGCTGTAATAGGTATTGTAAATGCCTATTCAGAGCGAGGCCGCCGCATGCGCCTGACCAGCTTCACAGATTTCGGACTACGTGCGCTAATGCGCATGGCCAGCGTCCCGGATCGTGCCTTCTCTACGGCCGAGATCGCCGACGAGTTCGGGATCTCCCGCAACCACCTCAACAAAGTCATCCAGCGCCTCGCGCGGCACGGCTACGTTGCCACGCGCCGTGGCGCCGGCGGCGGCGCCATGCTCGCCCGCCCGGCCGCCGAGATCGGGCTGGGCGATCTCGTTCGGCTCCTCGAGCAGGACCAAGCCCTGGTTGAGTGCTTCGCACCCGACGGGGCCTGCTGCGTCACCCCGGTCTGCCGTCTGAAAGGCAAGCTCCATGCGGCAGAGGCGGCCTTCTTGGCCGAACTCGACCGCTCAACACTCGCCGATGTCGCCTTGCCGGCACCCGCGCCGGTAGCGGCCTGAAAGGAGAGACCGATGAGCAAAGTGACCTTCGGTGCCGACGGTTTCGTGGTCGACGCGGAGATCGTTGGCGCCGCTTTCGACATTCCGCCGGCGGATGTTCCGGCAAGGCTTCGTAACGGCGAAATCACCAGCCGCTGCGAGACCGGTGTCGATGACGACGCCGGCCGCTGGCGATTGACCTTCTATTCCGGCGGACGGGCGTTGCGCCTGGTCGTCGACGAGAGCGGCACGATCCTGTCGCGCGCCACCTTCCCTGCTCATGCGCCCGCCGCAGGTCCGATCGACCTCGCGACCATGAGCGCAAGAACCTGACCGCAATCCCTCACAAGAAAGGGGTATCTATCATGCTGTCCTTCCTCCCCCGCAAACCAGGCCTCGGCATCGCCCTCGCGTTCACCGGCGCGCTGGCGCCGGCTGCGGCCTCGGCTCATGTGAAGTGGTTCGCGCCCTACATCGTCGACGCGGCGCCGGCGCCAATCACCCGGACCCTGACCGATCCCTGGTTCTGGAGCGGCATCGTTCTGGTGCTGGTATTCTTCATCGCCACTCGTCTCGTCGAGCGCACTGCCGCCGGAGAGACGGCGCTCGACGCGATGGATCGCGTCACGAACCCGCTCTGGTTCAGGCTCGATGACTTCGTCCGTATCGTGGTCGCGGGCTTCTTCGTCGCGATCTTCTCGGTTGGCGGCGTATACCTGACGCCCGACCTCAAGACCCCGGCCGAATGGGTGAGCTGGCTTCAGCTCCTGATCGCCGCCGGGATCGTCTCGCGCAGGACCATGCCGCTTTCGGCGGCCGGGATCATCTTCCTCTGGGTGCTCGCCCTGCGCGACTATGACCCCTTCCACCTGCTCGACTACCTCGCGCTCGGCGTGGCCGTTGCGGCATACCTTGTTCTGGAGTCGGCCGGGCGGGAGGACTGGCGCAAACACCGCTTCGAGGTGCTCCGCTGGGGTGTCGCCATCGCGCTGATGTGGTCGAGCCTCGAGAAGTTCGCCTATCCGGAATGGTTCTATCCGCTCGTTGCGGAAAAGCCTTTCCTGACATTCGGCATCCCGCGCGACATGTTCATCCCGATGGCAGGTGTCGCGGAGTTCACCATGGGCTTCGGCCTTCTGGCCACGCCGCTCGTGCGCCGGCTCTCCGCGCTCGCCCTTCTCGCCATCTTCATCACAGCGGTCTATCCG
>JAMWZF010000619.1 GCA_024304875.1 Paracoccaceae bacterium | reverse complement strand
TCCTCGTGCAGTGCCGCGATCTCTCCCGAGAAGTCGGTGACGTGGCCGTGGGTGCCGGGATACTGGAACAGGGCGCCGAAGACGGCGGTGGCGTCCATCTCCTCGGGCTGGCCAACGGTGACCTCGATGCCGAGGGGCTCCGCCCGCGTCTTCACCACCGCGATGGTCTGCGGATGGCAGTTCGCATCGACGAAGAAGCCCGCCTTCTTCGACTTCGCCACCCGCCGCGCCATCGTCATCGCCTCGGCCGCCGCCGTCGCCTCGTCCAGCAGGGAGGCATTGGCGATGGGCAGGCCGGTCAGGTCGGAGATCATCGTCTGGAAGTTCAGAAGAGCCTCCAGCCGGCCCTGGCTGATCTCGGGCTGGTAGGGGGTGTAGGCGGTGTACCAGGCAGGGTTTTCCAGCACGTTGCGCTGGATCACCGGGGGCACGACCGTGCCGTGGTAGCCCTGCCCGATGAGGGACACGAGGACCTTGTTCTTCGCCGCCACACCCCGCATGTGGTGCAGCAACTCCCGCTCCGACATCGGCTTGCCGAAATCGAGAGGCTCGGTCTGCCGGATGCTCGCCGGGATCGTCTGGTCGATCAGGGCATCCAGGCTCTCCGCCCCCAGCACCTCCAGCATCGCCTCCATCTCCTTCGGGGAGGGCCCGATGTGGCGGCGGTTGGCGAAGTCGTAGGGCAGGTAGTCGGTCGGCGTGAAGGGCATGTCAGTGAACCTCGTCGGTCGGTGGGCCCTGCGGGGTTGGCCGGGCCGTCGTGAAGCGGGACAGTCTGCAGGGCGGAGGGCCCCGCTCCTTCATTCTGGCCGAAAAACGCAAATCCCCGGCCTCGGGCCGCTATCCGATCATCTCCTTGTAGGCGGCCTCGTCCATGTAATCCTCCATCTGGGAGGGGTCGGACGCGGTCATCTTGAAGAACCAGCCGTCGCCCAGCGGGTCGTCGTTCACCAGCGACGGGTTGTCGGCCAGCGCGCTGTTCACCTCGACGATCTCTCCGTCGAGGGGGGCGAGGATGTCGGAGGCGGCCTTGACGCTCTCGATCACGACGATGTCGTCGTCCTTGGTCACCTCGGTGCCCTCCTCGGGCAGTTCGACAAAGACGATGTCGCCCAGCTGCTCGGCGGCGTGTTCGGTGATGCCGACCACGATCACGTTGCCTTCCTCGCGGAGCCATTCGTGTTCTTCGGTGAATTTCATGTGCAGTCCTCTAGCGCTTGAAATTGGCGGGGGTGAAGGGAAGGCGAGTCACGGTGACCGGCAGCCGCTTGCCGCGGACCTCGCCGGTCAGCTTGGCATCGGGG
>JAMWZF010000618.1 GCA_024304875.1 Paracoccaceae bacterium | reverse complement strand
GCCAGGGTGTCCGCGTCGGTCAGCTCGGCCAGCACGAAGGGCAGGCCGAGGGTGACCCGGACGGGCGGAGAGGCGATCGCTTCGACCGGCAGGGAGAGGCAGGCCGCGATATCGGCCTCGGTGGGGCGGGAGAGTTCGGTCAGCTTGGCGGAGGTGACGAACCCCGCCTTGCCGCCCCCCGCGCGCACCGCCACCGGCCCGATGCCGACCTCCAGCACCATGTCGTCCAGCCCGCGTTCGCCTGCGAGGAACATCGCCGTGCCGACGAGGGGGTGGCCGGCGAAGGGGATCTCCATCGTGGGCGTGAAGATGCGAACGCGGGCGGTGTGGCCGTCCTCTTCGGCAGGCAGGACGAAGGTCGTCTCGGAATAATTGAACTCGCGGGCAACGGCCTGCATCTGGCCCTGGCTCAGCCCCTCGCCGCCGGTGCAGACGGCCAGCGGGTTGCCGCCGTAGGGCACCTCGGTGAACACGTCCCAGGTGGTATAGTCGATCATCGCGCCGCCGCCCTTGGTCTCGCCTTTCGCTAGCATGGCTTCGCGGTCAGCGCCAAGGCGGGATGAGCCGGGCCCAGGTGCCGCCGAGGGGCCGGACCGTGGCGCCGGTGCCCAGCTTGAAGCGCATCACGCCGGGGGCGGCGTCGGTCACGGTGCCGAGGTCGAGCCGGGCGAGGCCCTGCGCGGCGGCCCAGAGGATCGTCTGCCAGAGCAGGAGATGGGTCGCCCGCCGTGCCCGCCCCTCGGGCCCGGTCCAGCCGAGGTGCCAGGTCGCGGCGGTGCCGTGCCGGACAAGAAGGATGCCGGCGAGGGGTTCTGCCCCCGTGCGGGCGGTGAGGACCCGCACGTCTCCCGGCGCCGCCTCCGCCATCGCGGGGACCAGGGCGGCGGGCAGGGCGCGGTAGCCCTTCTGCGGCCGCTGCGCCGTCTCCGCCGCCAGCAGCCAGCCGTCCCGGCGCGGCTTGAAGGGGTGGTGCGAGATCTCGAGGCCCTGGGCCTCACCCTGCCGCAGCGCGGTCCGCCAGGAGCCGGCGAGGCCGGCGCGCAGGGCGTCGATGCCCGGCGCGAGGGAGAGTTCCGCCACATGGGCGGGGGTCATGACCTGCCGGAAGCCGGCGGCGCGGAGGTCCGGGGCGTCTTCGGGCCGCTCGGCCGTGACGAGCAGCGGCCCGCCCTTTGCCAGCGCGCGCAGACCCGCCACCCGGTCCGCCCCGTCCGCCCAGACCGGGCCGCGGGTGACGAGCCGGACGGGCAGTCCGAGGATGCGGCGGGAGAGGACGGTGGCCCGGCCGCCCGGCAGGGGCACCTCCGC
>JAMWZF010000617.1 GCA_024304875.1 Paracoccaceae bacterium | reverse complement strand
GGGCGCCCCTCGAGCGCCAGCCCCGCCTCGGCCGCCAGCGCCCGTGGTTCCGAGAAGTAGCGGTAGGCCGTCGCACGGCTGATGCCGGCCCGGTCGGCGGCGAGAGCGACGGTCACCTCCTGACCCTCCGCCTGAATCTCGCGCGCGGCGGCAAGAAGGGCCTCCCGGGTGCGGGCCTTCTGGGTACGGCGGGGGATCGGCGTCTGGCGGTTCATGAGACACTTGTCTTATTTTGAGACATTTGTATCGTGAATGGGGAGCTTTCGATTCGCAAGGAGCCGGCCATGCCCGACCGCCACCGAACCTACGATGTCCTTGGCATCCTGATGAAATTCCACGCCTTTCCCGAGGACGTGCAGGGCAAGTACTGCCTTGTGGAATGCCTGGTGCCGCCGGGCGCCGGGGCGCCCCCTAACCACCACGCGGGCGAGACGGAAGCCTTCTACGTGATCGAGGGCCAGGTCGCCTTCGAGATCGACGGGCAGGCTCAGGTCCACGGGCCGGGCTCGCATGTGCCGATCCCGGACGGGGCGGTCCATGCCTTCCAGGCGGTGGGCGAGACGCCGGCCCGGATCCTCATCCTGAACGCGCCGGGCCGGATGCATGACGAATTCTTCACCGGGATCGGGAAGAAACTGCCGGAGGATCAGACCACCGTGCCCGAACCGGCCGCGCCGGACCTGCCCCATGTGCTGAAGACCGCCGAGGCGGCAGGCATGACCATCCTGGCCCCGGCGGAGGCCTGAGCCTCAGGCCGGGTGTAGCCGGACGGCGGTGCCGTAGGCGACGATCTCCGCGGCGCCGCCCATGATCTGCGAGGTCTCGAACCGCATGCCGATCACGGCGTCGGCGCCGAGACCGCGCGCCTCTTCGATCATCCGGTCCAGCGCCTGTTCGCGGGCGCCGGCCATGAGCGAGGAATAACCTTTCACCTCGCCGCCGACGAGGTTCTTGAGCCCCGCGACGATGTCGGTGCCGACGTGCTTGGCCCGTACGGTCGAGCCGCGCACGAGGCCGAGGGTTTCGGAGACCACGCTGCCTGCGATCTCGGCTGTGGTGGCGACACGCATCAGTGGTCCATCCGGTCGTAGTGGTCTTCCTCGGCGTTGCCGACCCTCTCGGCGATGACACGGAAGGCAATGTAGCCGATCAGGGCGGCGGGGATGACCGCCAGCCAGCCGAAGGGGAGGTTCAGCGCAGCGGCGATCACCGCGCCGAGCCAGACTGTCGCCGCGGCGGCGGCGATGACGATCACGATGATCAGGACGAACTTGTCGAGTGGCATGAAGCGACACCTCCTCCCCACTAG
>JAMWZF010000616.1 GCA_024304875.1 Paracoccaceae bacterium | reverse complement strand
GACAGGGCCAACGGAGCCAACCGCATCGCCCTGCTGATCCCCTGCCACCGGCTGATCGGCGCCGACGGCACGCTGACCGGATACGGCGGCGGGCTCTGGCGCAAGGAGCGCCTTCTGACCCTCGAACGCCACTATGCAAAGGACCCCGCCCATGTCTGACATCGGAGCCACCTTCCGTGCCCTGCACCGGCCCGGCGATCCCTTCATCCTCGCCAATGCCTGGGACGCAGGCTCGGCCAAGGTCCTGGCAGCTTTGGGCGCCGAGGCCATCGGCACGTCTTCGGCCGCGCACGCCTTCACCCTCGGCAAGCTCGACGCGGGCCAGGTGACGCGGGACGAGGCGCTGGCCCATGCCGAGGCACTCGTTTCAGCCGTGTCGATCCCGGTCTCCGGCGATTTCGAGAACGGCTACGGCGACGCCCCCGAGGACTGCGCCGAACTGGTGCGCCTGTCGGCCGAGGTCGGCCTCGCCGGGATCTCGATCGAGGACATCGCGCATCCCACCGGAGCCGCCTACGACCGCGCGCTGGCGGTGGAGCGCATCCACGCCGCCGCCGCTGCCGCCCGCGCCCTGCCCCGCGACTTCGTGCTCTGCGCCCGGGCGGACGGGTGCATGCTGGGTCTCTACGACGTGGACGAGGCGATCGCGCGGCTGCAGGGCTACCAGGAGGCCGGGGCGGATTGTCTCTACGCGCCGCTGCCGCCGACGCTGGAGGACGTGAGGCGCATCATCGGCGCGGTGGATCGGCCGGTGAACGTGCTGGTGGCGGGGCGCTACGCCGAGGTGCCACGGGCCGACTACGCGTCACTGGGTGCGGCCCGGCTGTCCCTCGGCAGCGCCCTGGCCCGGGCGACCCATGGCCTGCTGGCACGGCTGGGGGAAGAGATCCTCGGCGGCGACTTCGCCGGGCTGGTGCGGGAGAGGCCGCTGGTCTCCATCGACGATCTCGTGGCCGCCGGGGGCCGGAGCCCGGCGGGCGGTTAACAAGCCGTCAACACCGCAGGGATTAACCTTTCAAGGATCCACTTTATCGCTGCTTGATCAATGCCTTGACAGACCTGTCAGGACTTCAGAACGCTAGAGTCGTGACGTTCTCAAGACGCCTGTCCAAGCCCGCCCGGCGATCGCTTCGGCGATCAGAAATCTGTCGGTGCCCCGCCCTCGGCCTTGCGCCGGGCGACGAAGGTCTCCAGCTCTTCGCGCACCGCGACGTCCATCGCCGGCGCCTCAGGTCGCCGCCGCGCGGGCCGGCGCCATGTCGGCGGCCGGCACCGGCGCTGGCCGCGCGCCGAGCCGCAGAGCATTCAGT
>JAMWZF010000615.1 GCA_024304875.1 Paracoccaceae bacterium | reverse complement strand
GCGTGGCGAGGAAGGCGAAGATCTGGATGCCGGTCGGGATCACCACGGCCTCGGACGCCGCCGAGAAGAAGCCGAGCGATATCGACGGCAGCCCGGTGGTGAACATGTGGTGGACCCAGAGGCCGAAGCTGATGAAGCCGGTGCCGACGGCGCTCAGCACGATCCACGAATACCCCACGATGGGCCGCCGGGCGACGGTGGGGATGATCATCGCCGCGATGGCGATGGAGGGCAGGAAGATGATGTAGACCTCGGGGTGGCCGAAGATCCAGAACAGGTGCTGCCAGAGCATCGGGTCCCCGCCCCGCGTGGGGTCGAAGAAGGGCCAGTCGAAGCTGCGCTCCAGCTCGAACAGGAAGTCCCCGGCGATCAGCGGCGGGAAGGCGAAGAGGATCATGCCGCCGACGACCATGACGTACCAGGCGTAGAGCGGCATGATGTTCACCCGCATCCCCGGCGGGCGGCATTTCAGCGATCCGACGATCAGCTCGACCGCCGCCGCGATGGAGGCGACCTCGATGAAGGAGAGGCCGAGAAGCCATATGTCGGAGCCCGGCCCTTCGTCCTCGGTCGCCAGCGGCGGGTACATGAACCAGCCCGCGCGGGGGGCGACGTTGAAGAACAGGGACGAGATCACGAAGATCCCGCCGATCAGGAAGCACCAGTAGCCGTAGGCGCTCAGGCGCGGGAAGGGCATGTCCCGCGCGCCCAGCAGGGCGGGCAGGATCAGGATCGAGATCGCCTCGAACATCGGGACGGCGAAGAGGAACATCATCGCCGAGCCGTGCATGGTGAAGAGCTGGTTGAAGAGGTCGGCGGAGACGAGGTCGTTCTCGGGCACCGCGAGCTGCGCCCGGATCACCAGCGCCATGACCCCGGCCATGAGCATGAAGGCCAGCGCGGTGAGGCTGTACCACATGCCGACTTCGGAGTTGTTCACCGCCTTCCAGTAGCGCCAGCCCTTCGGCGCCTTCCACGCCTCGCGCAGTCGCGCGGCCTGGGCGTCGGCGATGTCCTGCGGAACCGGCTCGGCCAGCATCTCCTCGGTCGGCGGATAGGGCTGGCCCTTCAGGATGCCGGTCATTGCAGGCCCTTCAGATAGGCGGCGAGGTCGCGGGTCTCGGCCTCGGTCAGGTGGTCGTAGGTGGGCATCTCGACCTCGGGCTTGAGGTCGCCGGTGTGGGCGATCCAGTTGGCGAAGTCCTCGAGCGTCGCGCCGAGGCGGCCGGCGCCCAAGGTCTCACGCCCGCCGACGTGGGTGAGGTCGGGGCCGACGACGCCGACGGCGGGGGTGCCGCGGACGACGTGGCAGG
>JAMWZF010000614.1 GCA_024304875.1 Paracoccaceae bacterium | reverse complement strand
GCTCTACGCCGGGGCCGGGGCGCGGGTGGCGTCCTGCGTCGGCGGCATGGACATGCGGGACGAGCGCCGCGCGCTGGAGCGGGGCGCGCATATCGTCGTCGGCACGCCGGGCCGCCTCGTCGACCACATCAAGCGCGGCTCGCTCGACATGAGCGCCCTGCGCGCCGTGGTGCTGGACGAGGCGGACGAGATGCTGGACCTCGGCTTCCGCGAGGATCTGGAGTTCATGCTGGGCGAGGCGCCGGAGGAACGGCGGACGCTCCTGTTCTCGGCCACCGTGCCACCGATGATCGAGAAGCTGGCGCAAAGCTTCCAGCGCGATGCCCGCCGGATCAGCACCGTCTCGGACCGCAGCCAGCACGCCGACATCGCCTACCAGGCCCTGCGCGTCGCCCAGCACGACGCCGAGAACGCGATCATCAACGTCCTGCGCTTTCACGAGGCCCGCAACGCCATCGTCTTCGCCAACACCCGCGCTATGGTGAACCGGCTGACCGCGCGGCTGACGAACCGGGGGTTCTCGGTCGTGGCGCTCTCGGGCGAGCTGAGCCAGGACCAGCGCAGCCATGCCCTGCAGGCGATGCGCGACGGGCGGGCGCGGGTCTGCGTGGCGACGGACGTGGCCGCACGGGGCATCGACCTGCCGGGGCTCGAACTGGTCATCCACGCCGAGCTGCCGTCGAATTCCGAAGGGCTCCTGCACCGCTCCGGCCGGACGGGCCGCGCGGGGCAGAAGGGCATCTCGGCCCTGATCGTGCCCGCCAAGGCGACCGGCAAGGCCGAACGCCTGCTGCGCTTCGCCAAGATCCAGGCGGAATGGACGACCGCGCCCTCTGCCGAGGAGATCCTGCGCCTCGACGAGGAGCGCCTCCTGGCCGATCCGGTCTGGCAGGCCGAGACGACGCCCGAACAGGCCGCCTTCGCCGAGAAGCTGCTGGCCCTGCACGGGCCGGAAAAGGTCGCCGCCGCCTACCTCGCCCTGCACCGCGCGGGCCTGTCCGCGCCCGAGGACCTGTCCGACCCCGCCGCGCGGCCGGAACGCAAGGAGCGCGTGCCTTTTGGGCCCAGCGCCTGGGTGTCGCTGTCGGTCGGCCGGGCCGAGAGGGCCGAGCCGCGCTGGCTCCTGCCGCTGCTGCTGCGGGCGGGACGGCTCGACAAGGACGCCATCGGCGCGATCCGGGTGCAGGAGGCCGAGACCTTCGTGGAGATGAAGGCCGCCGCCCTGCCGGGGTTCCTGTCTGCGCTTGGCCCCGAGGGTGCGCTGGAGGATGGAGTGACCGCGACGGCGCTGGACGGCGCGCCCGATCTGTCCTC
>JAMWZF010000613.1:458-1322 GCA_024304875.1 Paracoccaceae bacterium | reverse complement strand
GGAATACGTCCAGCCCTGCTGCGAACAGCTTGCCGGATACCAGAGCATCAGCCAGCGCGGCCTCGTCAATCAAGGCACCCCGCGCCGTATTCACCACGATTGCGCGGTCCGGCAGCAGAGATAGCGTGCGGGCATTGATGACTCCGTTGTTCTCTGCCGTCGCCGGGCAATGCAGGCTCAGCACATCCGAAGCGGCCAGCAGGCTGTCAAGCGTGTCATGGAAGATTGCGCCCTTCTCCAGATGCGCGGGGAGGCGGCGGCGATTGTGGTAATGGATCTCCATCCCGAATCCGCGCGCACGCTCTGCCGTGACCTGCCCGACGCGTCCCATGCCCAGAACGCCGAATCGTTTACCCGTCACCTGACGCCCGACCATGAAGGCGGGTGACCAGAAGTTCCACTGACCCGAGCGGACCATCGCATCGCCTTCCGCACCACGTCTTGCAGCACCCAACATGCACAGGATGGCAATCTCGGCCGTCGCATCTGACAGGACATCAGGCGTGTTGGTCACCACGACACCTGCCGCCTTGGCGGCCGCCAGATCGACGTGATCAGTACCCACCGAATGGTTGGCGATGATCTTGAGGCCGGGCCCGATGGCCCGGATCACATCGGCGCTTAAATGCTCCGAATGGCAGGGCAACACCGCATCAACCGTCCGGCAGGCCGCGATGAGTTCCTCGGTCGTGAAAACCTTGTCCTCTGGATTCAGAACCACCTCATAGTCACGCGCTGCCCGCGCCTCGACAACAGGACGCAGCTTGCGCGCGATCAGCAATTTCGGTTTGGCCATCAAGGTATCCTTGCTTTGACGTGTATCTCTGTCTGTTGCGGTTCAGCCCGCGGCGCGCAGGCGTTTGA
>JAMWZF010000613.1:0-448 GCA_024304875.1 Paracoccaceae bacterium | reverse complement strand
CACGTCCTTGTAGAACTGATCGACCAGCGCGGTGACGGGCAGGCTGGCCCCCGTCTCGTCCGCGGTGGCAAGGCAGATGCCAAGGTCCTTGCGCATCCAGTCGACCGCGAAGCCATGGGTGAAGTGGTCGTCCAGCATCGTCTTGTAGCGGTTGGACATTTGCCAGCTGCCTGCGGCGCCCTGGGAGATGACCTCGACCACGGCGGCGCCGTCGAGGCCCGCTTTTTCGGCGAAATGCAGCGCCTCGGACAGGCCCTGAACGAGGCCCGCGATGGCGATCTGGTTGCACATCTTGGTCATTTGCCCGGCACCGGACTCGCCGATGCGGCGGCAGATGCGGGCATAGGCGGCGATGACGGGTTCGGCGGCGTCGTATTGCGCCTGCACCCCGCCGCACATCACGGACAGCACGCCGTTTTCCGCGCCTGCCTGACCGCCCGACACGGGG
>JAMWZF010000612.1 GCA_024304875.1 Paracoccaceae bacterium | reverse complement strand
CTGCCCGACGACCAGAAGGCCATGCTCGGCATCACGCCGGGGCTGGTGCGCCTCAGCGTCGGTCTGGAAGACCCCGAGGACCTGATGGCCGACCTCGACGCCGCGCTCTCGGCGGGGTGATCCGACCGGGGAGCGTCACCGTATTCCCTGCGGAAAAGGTTGAAAAATCGGGCCGACGCCTTTCATATGGGGTGTCGGCCCGCACCTGAGGAACGGGGGAAATTGCCGTGAACATTCATCCCAAGGATCTGCCGCTGGACCCCTCGCGCGAGGAGGCCGAGGCCGCCCTGACGCTTCTGCGCCGCTGGGCCGAGACCGCGTCCGAGCCCGAGGTGGCCGCGCTCGATCCCGCCGTCGCGCGCCTTCTGCCGGCCGCGCGGACCGGGGATTATCCCGACTTGTCGCGGACCTACCCCGAGGACTTCGCCTCGGACGAGGCCTACCGCGCCACCCTCCCGGACCTGCAGAACGGTCCCACCGCCCTGATCCGCGGCGCGCGGGCGATGATCCAGCACGTCGGCATCTCGAACTTCCGCCTGCCGGTCAGCTACCGCCTGCGGGGCGGCGGCGACATCACGCTGGAGACCTCGGTCACCGGCTCGGTCAGCCTCGATGCCGACAAGAAGGGCATCAACATGTCCCGCATCATGCGGACCTTCTACGACCATGCGGAAGAGACCTTTTCCTTCAACGTGATCGAGCGGGCGCTGGATGCCTACAAGTCCGACCTCGAGAGCTTCGACGCCCGCATCCAGATGCGGTTTTCCTTCCCGCTGCGCCGCGACAGCCTGCGCTCGGGCCTCAGCGGGTACCAGTATTACGACATTGCGCTCGAGCTGGTCGAAAAGGGCGGCGTGCGCCGCAAGATCATCCACCTCGACTACGTCTATTCCTCGACCTGCCCCTGCTCGCTGGAGCTGTCCGAGCACGCCCGCCGCACCCGCGGCCAGCTGGCGACGCCCCATTCGCAACGCTCCGTGGCGCGCGTGTCGGTCGAACTGGATCCGGACGGCGGCTGCCTCTGGTTCGAGGACCTGATCGACATGGCCCGCGCCGCCCTGCCGACAGAGACGCAGGTGATGGTCAAGCGCGAGGACGAACAGGCCTTTGCCGAACTCAATGCCGCCAACCCGATCTTCGTCGAGGACGCGGCCCGGCTGCTCTGCGGCGAATTGCGCAAGGACCCGCGCGTCGGCGACTTCCGCATCGTGGCAAGCCACCAGGAGTCGCTGCACTCCCACGACGCGATCTCGGTGCTGACCGAGGGCGAAACCTTCGCCGCGGACAGCCTTGATCCGCGCCTCTTCGACACGCTGTACCACGT
>JAMWZF010000611.1 GCA_024304875.1 Paracoccaceae bacterium | reverse complement strand
ACGTAGCCCGGCGTCACGGGCCGCAGCCGCGCCTGTTCGTTCGACAGGTCGAAGAAGACGGCGAGGGGGCCGCCCTCGGCGTAGTTCTCGGTCATCTCGGCCGCGCTCGGGGTCGAGGGGATCAGGCCGATGCCGTCCGAGAATTCGGCGAGGTATTCGTCCTGCAGCGCGAACTCGATGAAGGCGTTGGCGCCCTCAGGATTTTCGCAGGAGGCCGAGACGCCGAACTGCCAGGAGCCGCCGCCGATGTAGTTGCCGGCGCCGAAGTCGGGCGCGGGCAGGAAGACGACGTCGTCCACCTCGGCCATCGTCGCCACGGCGCGCCAGTTGCCGTTCCACTGGAAGGCGAAGGAGCCGTCGATGAAGCCGGTCTGCTGGTCCGCCGGGTCCTGCGACGGGCCGTTGACGTAGCCCTCCTCGAAGAGGGAGGCCCACCATTCCCCGAACTCCAGGCCCGCGTCGCCGTTCAGCGCGCCCTCGGCGGTGGTGTAGCTGTCGCGGTCGACGAGGCTGCCGCCGTGAGACCACAGGAAGGGCAGGAAGGCGTAGGGATACCATTCGCCCTGGTCGTTCATGCCGAGGTCGAGGGCGTAGTCGTAGTTGCCGCTGGCCTTGGCGGCCTCGAGCGCGGCCATGAACTCCTCGCCCGTCCAGGGCTCTTCCAGCGTCGGGGTGCGCAGGCCGAGCTCGTCCAGCGTGGACTGCCGGGCGTAGAGCGCGACGGCGGCGTCCCAGAGGCCGATGGAATAGAGCTCGCCGTCCCACATGCCCTTGGTGCCGGGCAGGAAGTCCTCGATCAGGCTCTCGTCGATGTCGAGCGGCTGCATGTAGCCGGACCAGGCCCAGTTCGGCATGATCGGCCCGTCCACGTCGAGGATGCAGGGCAGGTTGCCCGCAAGGGCGGCGGCCACGACGGATTCGTTGTAGCTCTGCTGCGGGAAGCTCTCGACGGTCACGGACCAGTCGCCCTGGCTGGCGTTGAAGTCCTCGATGATGCCGCTGAGGATATTGCTTTCCACCTCGTTGCCGGCGCCGTGGTACCACATGGTCACCTCGGTCTGGGCCATCGCGGCCCCCGCCGTGGCGGCATAGGCGATCAGCGCGCCGGCGGTGATGTGTCTCTTGGTCATGTCAGGTCTCCTCCCTGGGGTTGTCGTCTGTCAGTCGTTCGGGGCGGCAGTCACCGAGGACCGCCAGGCCACCGGCCCCGCGACGCGCACCGGCTCCTCGGGCCGGGCGGCGGGATCGGCGATCAGGTCGAGCAGGAGCCGCGCCGCGCGGCGGCCCATCTCGCGGTAGGGCAGCTCGACCGTGGTCAGCGGCGGGG
>JAMWZF010000610.1 GCA_024304875.1 Paracoccaceae bacterium | reverse complement strand
TCGTTCTGGCGCGTCATCGTCGGCCCTGCGCAAACCACCGCCGAGCGCGACCAACTTCTCGATCAAGTGAAGGCGCAGGGGTTCACCGACGCCTATTTCGTGCGAAACTGAGAAGACTCGGCCCCGGCCTGCCGCCCCGCCGGGGTCCGCCCATCCCTGACCCGACCTGACGCAAGAGACCGCTGCCCATGCTCTTTCGCCCCCTGATCGCCGTTCTCGTCCTTCTGGCCGCCCCCCTCGGGGCCCAGACCTTCGACACCCGCGCCACGGCCGCCTACGTCCTCGACCAGACCACCGGCACCGTCCTGCTGGAGAAGAACGCCGACGAGCCCCTGCCCCCGGCCTCGATGTCGAAGCTGATGACGCTCTACATGGCCTTCGAGGCGATCGCCGACGGCCGCCTGACCCCGGACGAGCGCCTGCCGGTCAGCGAGCACGCGATGTCCTACGGCGGCTCGACCATGTTCCTCGACACCACCGACCGGGTCCGGGTCGAGGACCTGCTGCGCGGGATCATCGTCCTGTCCGGCAACGACGCCTGCGCCGTGATCGCCGAGGCCCTGTCGCCGGACGGCACCGAGGCCGGCTTCGCCCGCTTCATGACCGAGCGGGGCGAGCGGATGGGCCTGACCAATTCGAACTTCGTCAACGCCTCGGGCTGGCCCGCCGCGGGCCACCGGATGTCGATGCGCGATCTCGGCACCCTCGCCGATCGCCTGATCACCGATTTCCCGACCTACTACCCGCTTTTCGCCGAGCAGGAGTTCGCCTTCGACGGCCGCTCGCCCTCGAACGTGAACAACCGGAACCCGCTGCTGTCCCTCGGCATCGGCGCCGATGGCCTCAAGACCGGGCACACCACCGAGGCCGGGTACGGCCTTGTCGGCAGCGCCAAGCAGGGCGACCGCCGGGTGATCTTCGTCATCACCGGCCTGGCCACCCAGGAAGAGCGGGCCGAGGAGGCCGAGCGGATCGTCAACTGGGCCTTCCGCCAGTTCGTCCACAAGGACGTGGGCGCCGCCGGGACCCGGGTGGCCGAGGCCGATGTCTGGATGGGCGCCGCCCATTCCGTCGGCCTGACCCTCGGCGAGGATGTCTCGATGCTGGTGCCGATCCTCGACCAGAGCGCGGTCAGCGCCGAGGCCGAGTTCGACAGCCCGATCCGCGCCCCCATCGCCGCCGGCGACCAGCTGGGCGAGCTTGTCATCGCCCTCGAGGGTCTGCCCGAGCGCCGGGTCCCCCTGGTGGCCGAGACGGACGTGCCGGCGGGCGGCTTCGGTGTCAGGATGCGGACCGCGGCGACGGTCCTGCTGGACAAGGTGGCCCCGC
>JAMWZF010000061.1 GCA_024304875.1 Paracoccaceae bacterium | reverse complement strand
GGGCCCACCCCCGCCTTACCCCCGCCAGCGCGTCCCCGGAATGCACCGAGCCCTCGGGCAGCGGCACGAAAGACATGGGATCTGGTGCAGGGGACGGGCACACCTCGTGCATGGACCGGCCTGTCGTGACGAGGGACCAGGTCGCGTCCCCTCAATCTAATCCGTCAACGCCTCAGACGGTCTGACAACGGCTCCGCACGGCGAGGGCCCCCGTCAAACGAACCGCAGCCGCCACAGAATCAGAACCTGGACCACGAAGATCACCCCCAGCCCGGCGGCGAAGACCCAGAATGCCGGCTCCCATGACGCGCCCGGCATGCCGGCGAGGTTGATGCCCATGAGGCCCGTGAGGAATCCCAGCGGCAGGAAGATCGCCGAGATCACCGACAGGATGTAGAGGTTCCGGTTCAGACGGTCTGATGCGCTGTTCGCGATCTCGTCGCGCGAGACAAGCAGCCGCTCGGCCAGCCCGTCCAGCACCTCGACGGCGCGGGTCAGCCGGTCGGCATCCTCGGCCAGCTGCAACCGCTCGTCCTCGGTCGCGAAGGTCGCGCGGGAGCCGCCGAGCGCGATCAGCGCCTCGCGCTGGGGGCGCAGATAGCGGCGCAGGTCGACCAGCTCCTGCCGGGTATCGGTGATCCGCCGCTGCAGCGCCTTGCCGTCGATGGTGTCGGCCAGGACGGCGGCCTCGATCGCCTCGCCCTCCTCGTCCAGCGTGTCGATCCGGCCGTCGATCTTCTCGTTCAGCCGGTCGACGAGGTAGGCCAGGAAGGCACCCGCGGTCTGCGGGCCGTCGCCGCTCTCGATCGCGGCGCGCAGCTCCCCGATCGAGGCCAGTGGCCGGCGCGAGAGGGTGACGATCCGGGCCGGCTCGATCCAGAGACGGAGCGAGACCATGTCCTCGGGCTCGGCCCCCGGGTTGGTGTTGACCCCGCGCAGGTGGACCATGGCGCCGCCTCCATGGAAGGTGGTCCTCGGGCGGGTGACATCGGCCAGAAGGGCCTCGGTCACCGCGGCGGGCAGGTAGCCCATGTGCGCCTCGATCCACTCGGCCGAGGCGGGGTTGTCAGCTTGCATGTGGATCCACCCAAGTTCGTCCGATTCCAGCACCTGCGCGATCTCGGGCTCGCCCTGCAGCACGGCGCCGGGGCGCGGGCCGTCGAGGGAGAGGGCGAAGAGGATCGGGTCGTCGGTCATCGGGGCTCTCTGGGCAGCGTCAGGGGTTTCCGAGAGACTAGCCTGTCCGCCGCCGCCCGCCAGTCTCGGCCCCCGGACGGCTCAGGGGGTGACCCGCTCCGACCGGAATGTCGGCTGCGACCCCGTATCCCATGCATGTCGCCTCCTCGCCCGGACAGGCCTGCCGGCAGAGAGTCCGCATGGGGCGCAGGTAGAGCGACCGCTCGGCATCCCGCAAGAGGACTGCGCCGATCCTCTCGCGGTCGGCAGCGGTCAGGGCCGCCGCCGCCTCCGTGTCCCTGTCGGACGGCACGAGCAGGCGGCCGATGCGCACCAGGTCGGCATCCTCTGCGGCAAGACCCTGGAGGATGGCGGGGTCGAACTCCGCCATCAGGCCCGCGGCGCGGATGGCGGTCCAATACCCGTCCTTCAGGGCTGCGTGGACGGCCTCGTTGCGCGATGCGATCCAGAGAGGACGCTCCCCATCGTCGGGAGCATCACGGAACCCCTGTGCTTCGAGCACGGACTGGACGTAGAGCCAACTCCAGACCCCGGACATGTCCCGGTCTTCCGGGCCGAGGACCTCCTCGGCGTAGTCGAAGATCTCGCGTTCGAAGTCGGGGGGCTGGCCGATGGTGACGCCGCCCAGCCGCTCCGCGACCGCGCCGCGAAAGCCGGCCGCGATCAGGCCCTCGGCCTCCGCGCGCAAGGCCTCGAAGGTCTCCGCCTCCGCAAGCCGCCCGAGCGCGACGCCGGGCCTCTCCGGGGTCTCCACGCGGTAGGGGCTGAACGGCGAGGGGCCCCCGGGGTGCCGGTCGGGCGGAACGAGGGCGAAGCGCGCCTCCTGCGACAGGTGCGGGTGGATGACGGCTATCTCGAACCGGCTGATCCCGTTGGCCATCTGCCGGGCGGCGACGTTGCCCGCCGCAGCCAGCTCGCCGATCTGCCACAGGGGCGGCAGCGGGTCGTCGGCCATCAGCCAGTCCTCGGCTGCCGCGATCAGGCGGGGGTCGTCCGCGCCGGGGATCGGCTGGGCATGGGCCGGGCCGATGCAGGCAAAAAGCAGGGCAAGGAGGGTGGCGGCGAGCCGGGGAGCTGTCATCGGGTCATTCCATCACGCGCCGAACAGGCGCGTAGGCGACAGAACATCGGGTCGGGTCGCGCCTGCCAACGAGAAAGGCCGCCCGGGTGGGGCGGCCTTGTCACTGTGCTGGTCCGGTAAGGCGAGGTCGACCCCGCCTTACGGTCTTCAATTGCGACCGTGTGCTGCCCTTCCCTCTCATCGTATGCCCACGCAAACGACTGCCGGGCCGGGCCCACGGTTTTGAAAATCCTTAAGCGAGGATCTTGGACACCACGCCGGCGCCGACGGTGCGGCCGCCTTCACGGATGGCGAAGCGCAGGCCGTCTTCCATCGCGATCGGCGCGATCAGTTCAACGGTGAACTTCAGGTTGTCGCCCGGCATCACCATCTCGGTGCCCTCGGGCAGCGTCACGGTCCCGGTCACGTCGGTCGTGCGGAAGTAGAACTGCGGACGGTAGTTCGCAAAGAACGGCGTGTGACGGCCGCCCTCTTCCTTGGTCAGGATGTAGGCCTCGGCCTCGAACTTGGTGTGCGGGGTCACCGACGAGGGCTTGCACAGCACCTGGCCGCGCTCGACCTGGTCACGGTCCACGCCGCGCAGCAGCGCGCCGATGTTGTCGCCGGCCTCACCGCGGTCCAGCAGCTTGCGGAACATCTCGACACCGGTGCAGGTCGTCTTGCGGGTGTCCTTGATCCCCACGATCTCGATCTCGTCACCGACGTTGATCACGCCGCGCTCGACACGGCCCGTCACCACGGTGCCCCGGCCGGAGATCGAGAAGACGTCCTCGACCGGCATCAGGAAGGGCTGGTCGATCGCGCGCTCGGGCGTCGGGATGTACTCGTCCACGGCGGCCATCAGCTTGCGGATCGACTCCTCGCCGATCGACGGCTCGGTCCCGTTCATCGCGTGCAGCGCCGAGCCCGGGATGACCGGGATGTCGTCGCCGGGGTACTCGTAGGAGGTCAGCAGCTCGCGGATCTCCATCTCGACGAGCTCCAGCAGCTCCTCGTCGTCCACCTGGTCGACCTTGTTCATGAACACCACCATCGCCGGGATGCCGACCTGGCGGCCGAGCAGGATGTGCTCGCGGGTCTGCGGCATCGGGCCGTCGGCGGCGTTCACCACCAGGATCGCGCCGTCCATCTGGGCGGCACCGGTGATCATGTTCTTGACGTAGTCGGCGTGGCCGGGGCAGTCGACGTGGGCGTAGTGCCGCGCGTCGGTCTCGTACTCCACGTGCGCGGTCGAGATCGTGATCCCGCGGGCCTTCTCTTCCGGCGCCCCGTCGATCTGGTCGTAGGCCTGGAAGTCACCGAAATACTTCGTGATCGCCGCCGTCAGCGTCGTCTTGCCGTGGTCAACGTGGCCGATCGTGCCGATGTTCACATGCGGCTTGTTGCGTTCAAACTTTTCCTTGCCCATTGGAGCCTGGCGCCTCGTCGTCTGGGGGGCCCGCATGGGCCCGGTTCAATATCGCGGGCGACATATTCGGGCGCGGCGGGAAGTTCAAGCCAAAGCTGGACGGCCAGCGCCGCAGCGCCGGCCCCGGAGGGGCCGCGATGTCAGCTGCCGGCGTTCGGGTCCTGCTGCGGCGGAGCGACCATGTCGGGGTCGTCCACCAGGACGTTGCCGCTGCGGATCGTGTCGTCCTGCGCCTGGGCCTGGGAGACACCGCCGAACCACTGGCCGTTCTCGCGCATCGTCCGCTCGATCGCGCGGGCGGCATTGAAGGCGAGGGCTTCCATCTGTTCCTCCTTCGACTTGGTCAGGCCCGAGCCGAGGAAGGGCACCGTGCAGCAGGCTTCGAAGACTGTCAGCTGGATCGGTTCCGCGTTCAGGCGCTGGCGGGTCGCGTCATCATAGAAATTGACCGAGAAGATCAGGACGGACTTCGGCGAATAGACCAGCGGAATGCCGGGAAAGGCGAGCACGTAGGCCTCGATCGCGACGCCGATGTGGTAGGTCTTGCCGCCGTTGAACCGGCCTCGGAATCGCTCCTCCAGGGAGGCCTGCATCTGTTCCACCCACTGCCCCTCGTCCGCGACGCGGCTGAGGGGGCCGATGGTCGGATCGGGCGCGACCGCCAGAAGGTGGCCGGGCTGGTAGGTGCCGATCGGCTCGGGCGCGAGGGTCAGGTCGTCGCGGGCGCAGGCGGTCAGTAGGGCCAGACACGAGATGAGAAGTGCGATGCGGCGCATGAGGCCCTCCGATCAGTCAGCCCGTCCTGCCTAGCCCAGCCGCTGCCGGGGCGCAATCGAGGCGACGTCTCAGGGGCAGATACTTCTGAGCGCCTGCCACTGAGCCTCGGTGAGAGCTGGCGGCAGCGCAGCCGATCCGGGGTCCCTGTCCCGCGCTGCGGCGATGCGGTCGCCGAGCGCCGGGTGGGACCGCAGGTGGACCAGAAGGCCCGCGGGCTCGCCGCCCCGCGCCTGCAGCCGCTGGAAGAAATCCGCGATGGCCGAGGGGGGCAGGCCCGCCTCGACGAGCAGATCGCCGGCATAGGCATCCGCGGCCGCCTCGGCCTGCCGGCTGTAGTCGGCCTGAATCACCTGGTTCGCCAGGAACAGCACCACGGCGCCGCCCGCGAAATCGCCGAGGAGCAGACCGAGCACCCCGATGGAGCCAGCCGACCGCAGGGCGATGCGGGTCGGATCGCGGGCGGCGACATGGCCGATCTCGTGCGCCAGCACGGCGGCGACCTCCTCGGGCGTCCCGGCGGCGTCGATCAGGCCGTCGAACAACACGACGATCCCGCCGGGCAGGGCGAAGGCGTTTACCAGTTCGCTGTCGAGGACATGCACCGTCAGCTCGGCCGGCAGGTCTGCCTCGTCCGTCAGCCGGGCCACGAGGTTGTCCAGCGCCGCCCGTCCCTCGGGCCGGGTGCAGACCCGCAGACCGCCAACGCCGCGCTGGTCCAGCGCCCGGCGGACCTGCTGGAAGGTCGCCTCGCCCAGCGCTCTCTCTCCCCGTGGCGGGATGAAGCGGGCCAGTTGGTCGGCCATGACGGGAATGAGGACGAAGATGATCAGCGCGACCGAGGCCATCGCCGCGCCCGCCCAAGCCCAGAGCCGCCAGAGCCCGGGGACAGGCGGCCTCTTCCAGAGGTCGGGCGCGCGGGTGCGGATCAGCCGGATCGCCTCGGGGTCGGAGAGCATCAGCCGCTCCGTCCCGTTGCCGGCGAGGCGCAGGATCACGCGCGCCGGGTCGGCCTGGTCCCGCAGCGCCCGCAGATCGGCGAAGGGCCAGCGAAGCCCGCTGTCCGACGTCAGCCGCTGCCCCGCATCGTCGAACCGCAGCCGCACCCGGGTCGGCTGCGCCCTGCGCCCGTCGACATGCAGTGCGTCGAAGGCAACGATGCCCAGCCGCGTCCCGACACCGATGAGCGTCGTCATATCGCCGCCCCCACGTCCAGTGCCTCGGCAAACCCCTCCGCCTCGGTCGAGCCGTCCGGGGTCCGCTGCCGAACCGTGCCGACCGCCTCGGCTCCCCTCACCGTCAGCGTCTCGGCATAGTGCCGCCACAGAGGCATCAGGACAAAGACGTGCCGCAGGGTGGCCCACGCCAGGAAGACGGCGAAATAGACCATGGCCCCGACCAGCGCGAAGGCCCAGGACGGGATCGCGGCCAGCGCCGCGCGGTTGGTCTCGACGGCCAGGGCCGACAGGCCGAGGACCACGAGAGGCGCCGCGATGATCCCTGCCGCACCCAGCGTGCCGAAGAGGTAGATCCTGGCCACGCGCTGCGGCCGGATCGCAGAGACGAGGGAAATGCCCTCCGCCGTCTTGTGGTCTGCCATGACCCGGGTGGACCCGGCGATGTAATGGCAGACGCCGTAGCCGAGCCAGGGAATTGTCAGGGTCAGCAACCAGCCGAACGACGGGTGGTCGAGATAGGCGACAAGCGCACTCAGCGCGCTCAGGCCGCCGCCGGTCAGCGCGTGGACGAACTGCGGCATCAGCATCTGCCAGCGGCCGCCCTGCGTCAGGCGGGCGGAGCCGTAGAAGGTCCGGTCCGTGCGGTACTTCTCCAGCGCGAAGGTCATCCGCGGCCAGAGCGCGCCAAGGGTCAGGATCGTGACCGCCCAGTGGACCAGCGCCCGCCCCGCATACCCCCAGGCGCCCGGCTGCATGCCGAAGCGGATCCCCCGCCACCTGGTCCGCGCGAGGACGTAGCGCCGCGCCCGGTAGCGGGCGAAGAACCACAGCGGAACGACCCCGGCCAGCGAGATCGCGTAGGCCGCCCCGTTCTGCGCCAGCAGCGCGTAGCTGGCGAACATCAGGATCAGGTTCACCACCCCGATGTAGAAGGCCAGGATCACCACCGCGATCAGGAAGCCCAGCAGCTTCTCCGCCGGCAACCCGGTGTATTCGAGGCCGATGCCTCCCGGCCGGACGGCGGACCAGTACCAGCGGCGCAGGCGGGTCTTCATCCAGAACCGGTAGAACCCGAGGGTGAGGACGGTCAGCGCACCGGTCTTCAGGGACAGGCGGAAGAGATCCTCGGGCCGCCCCGCGAAGTCGGTGGTCAGGGTGCCGCCGGCCCCCCGGTCCGGCAGCGCGTCCGGCGCCGTGACGGTCGAGAGCGCCTGGCTCACCCGTCCGGCTCCACGATCACGCAGCCGATCTCGGCGCCACGGCCCCAGACCACGCCGTCCTGCCGGTCGGCGATGTCGAAGACGCGCCGGTCGCCGCCCCGTGTGACCAGAAGGCGGGCCGGACCGCCGATGCGACAGACGAAGACCTGGCCGGAGGAGGTGCAGGTACGCCCCTCCGGCAAGGGCGCCGCCGACCAGAGGTGGACCTCGCTTCCGAGAGGGCGGTGGCGCTTGGTCAGCCGCTCGAAGCGGGCGCCCTGCGCCTCTGCCTCGGCCTCGGTCAGCGCCGGACAGGGCCGACCTTCGGGCACATCCATGGCCCGGCCCATCACGAGGTAGGCTCCCCCCAGAAACACCGCCGCGCCGAGGGCGATCCAGGCCAGGCCGGGCACGCGGGCCAGCACGCTCACGCCCCCTCCTCCGCGACGACGCACCCTGCCGCGTCCCAGCGTCCGGCGATGACCGCCTGACGTCCTTGGGGAATGTCGAAGATCCGGTGCAGGTTGCCGGCGCGGACCGAAACGACGGCCGGACCCGGCTGCGCGCAGGAGAAGATCGACCCGGAGGTGGTGCAATCGCCCCGCGCCTGTCCGGCAAAGCCCGTGGTGAGGTAGATGCCGCCACCCAGCCCGCGCCGATCGCTGCTGCTGCGGGGGGTGAAGTCGGCGCCAAGCGCGGCCGCCGCCTCCTCCGTCAGTTCGGCGCAGGGCGCGCCCTCCGGCAGGGCGAGCGCGACACCGAAGACCAGCCGCGCCCCGCCGATGACGACCAGAAGTCCGAGGATGGCGATCACGGCTCCCCTGCCCCGGCTCATGGCCTAGTCGAAGGTATTGTCCCGCGGAAATCCGCGAGGTGCCATCCGGCCGGCCCCGGCCCGGGCGCCGCGCCATTCGGAAAGCTCCTCCGGCCCGACAGTACGGGTCCGGCCCGCCGGGTCGAGCCACGAGAGGCCCGTCGCGCTGTCGAAGGTCGTCGCGTCGCTCAGGCCCCCGTCCTTGTACTTCTGAAGTCGCACGCCCTTGCCCCGGCCCATCTGCGGCAGGTCGGCAAGGGGAAAGACCAGAACCTTGCGGTTCTCGCCCACCACCGCGACGCTGTCCCCGGCGACGGGCACGCAGACCTTCGCGGCGACCGGTGCCTTGACGTTCAGCACCTGCTTGCCGGCGCGGGTCTGGGCAACGACCTCGTCCTCGGGCACGACGAAGCCGTCACCGGCGGAGGACGCGACCAGCAGCTGCCCGCCCGGGCGATGGATGCGCAGGGCGACGATCGCGGACTCGTTCGGCAGGTCGACCATCAGGCGCACCGGCTCGCCCATGCCCCGCCCCCCGGGCAGGTTGGCCGCCGACAGGGTGTAGAACCGCCCGTTCGATCCGAAGACAAGCAGCCGATCCGTCGTCTCGGCATGGAAGACGTGGCGCGGACCGTCGCCGTCCTTGAACTTGAGCTCGCGGGTCAGGTCGATGTGGCCGGTCATGGCCCGGATCCAGCCCATCTGCGAGCAGACCACGGTGATCGGCTCGCGGTCGATCATCGCCTCCAGGGGCACGTCGGCCACCTCCACCGCCTCGCCAAAGACGGTGCGGCGGGCCGCCACGGCGGGATCGGCGCCGAAGGTCTTGCGGGTCAGGCGCAACTCGTCCGCGATCCGCTTCCATTGCAGATCCTCGCTGTCCAGCAGGTCTTCGAGCTCCTGCCGCTCGATCATCAGAGCATCGCGCTCGCGGACCAGTTCCAGCTCCTCGAGGCGGCGCAGGGACCGCAGGCGCATGTTCAGGATCGCGTCGGCCTGGACCTCGGTCAGGCCATCCTCGCCGGTCATGTCGGGCGGGACGTAGTCGGCCTCGTCCCGCGCGCGAACATGAGTCTTGCCCCAGTCCTCGGCCATCAGCGCAGCCTTGGGGTCGTCGTCGTAGCGGATGATGTCGATCACCCGGTCAAGGTTCAGGAAGGCGACGATGAAACCTTCGAGGACCTCCAGCCGGTGGTCGATCTTGCCAAGGCGATGGCGCGAGCGGCGCAGCAGCACGTCCTGCCGGTGGCCGAGAAAGGCGCGCAGCACCTCTTTCAGCGAGCAGACCTTGGGCGTCACACCGTCGATCAGGACGTTCATGTTCAGGCTGACCCGCACCTCGAGGTCCGAATTGCGGAACAGCATGCCCATCAGCATCTCGGGGTCCACGTTCCGGCTCCGCGGCTCCAGCACGATGCGCACGTCGTCGGCGCTTTCGTCCCGGACGTCGGCCAGGAGGGGGACCTTCTTGGTCTGGATCACCTCGGCCAGCTTCTCGATCAGCTTGGACTTGGGCGTCTGGTAGGGGATCTCGGTGACGACGATCTGCCACTGGCCCTTGCCGAGGTCCTCCTTCTCCCACTTGGAGCGCAGGCGGAAGCCGCCCTTGCCGGTGAGATAGGCCTCGCGGATGCTCTCGCGCGGCTCGACGATCACGCCGCCGGTGGGGAAATCGGGGCCCTCGACCAATTCGATCAGGGTGTCGTCCCTCACGAGTTCGGAATTCTTCGCCTTCGCCAGGTGGATGCAGGCATCCAGCAGCTGGTCGAGGTTGTGGGGCGGGATGTTCGTCGCCATGCCGACCGCGATGCCGGACGACCCGTTGGCCAGAAGGTTCGGATAGGTCGCCGGCAGGACGGCGGGCTCTTGCAGGCGGCCGTCGTAGTTATCGCGGAAATCGACGCTGTCCTCGTCCAGCCCCTCCATCAGGGCCTCGGCGAAGACGGTCAGCCGGGCCTCCGTGTAGCGGGAAGCGGCGGGGTTGTCGCCGTCGATGTTGCCGAAGTTCCCCTGCCCGTCCACCAGCGGGTAGCGGATGGTGAAATCCTGCGCGAGGCGGGCCATCGCGTCGTAGATCGCGCCGTCGCCGTGGGGGTGGAAGTCCCCCATGGTGTCGCCGCTGATCTTGGCCGACTTAAGGAAACTGCCCGAGGCGGTCAGGCGCAGGCGGCGCATGGCGTAGAGAATGCGGCGGTGCACCGGTTTCAGCCCGTCGCGGGCGTCCGGCAGGGCCCGGTTGACGATGGTCGACAGGGCGTAGGCCAGGTAGCGGTCACCGATCGCGCGGCGCAGCGGTTCGGCCAGGGGGGAGTCGTCGCCGGGGATGTCGGTGCTGTCGGTCATGCCCCCCGTTATACGCGGGGCCGCGGCATGGTCTAGCGGTTGCATGGACCGACGCCACAATCTCTGGGGTTAACTATGTCTACATCTCATTGGAACGAAACAGTTCATTGCCGCGTTGCAACAACAGAAAGCCTGACGCGGGGTCGAATTTTTGTTACAATGCGTGACGACGTCCGATCCTGCTCACAAGGGAAACGCTTGCTCGGGGGATAAACCGTGATTCGCTTTATGATGCTGACCTTTGGAGTGTTGGCCTGGGGCTTCTGGGAGCTATCCGGCGGAGCAGATTTCGTGCCCGAATCCCGGCAGATGGCTGCGGCTGCTGCGGCCGAGGCACCTCAGGAAGAACTGGTGACACGTGCGTCGTCGATGACCACCTCGATCAGCCTGAGCCAGGAGGCCGAGGCGGCCATCGTGCCCTCATCGCTCAGCACCGATGACACTTCCGCCCAGTCCGGCACGCCGACGGTCGAACTTGCCGCCGCCGAGGTTCGCGCCGATACCGAGGCGCAGCAAGGTGGCCAGCAGGTCTACCTGTTCGAGAGCCTTGTCCAGGGGGCCCCCCGCGCGGCGGACATCCTGCCCGACACCGAGATCGCGGTCATCCTGCCCGAGGGCGCCGAGCTGCCCGAGGCGGAACCCGCCAGCGCGCCGGTCTCCGGCGACATCCGCCAGGTCGCCGGCAGCCGCGTGAACATGCGCTCGGGCCCGGGCACCAGCTACGGCGTCGTGAACACCCTGAACGGCGGCACCGACGTCGAGGTCTTCGAGGTCAATGCAAACGGTTGGGCCCGCCTGCGCAACATCGCCACCGGCCAGGAAGGCTGGATGGCCGAGCGCCTGCTAACGGACGGCTGACGCACCGCAGTTGACGAGATCCATCCTGATCACCGGCTGCTCCTCGGGAATCGGCCTCGATGCCGCGCGGACCATGCGTTCGCGCGGCTGGCGCGTCTTTGCGGCCTGCCGGAAGCAGGAGGACTGTGACCGGCTTTTGGACGAGGGCTTCGACAGCCCCCGCATCGACTACCAGGATGGTGCCAGCATCCTCGCCGGCGTTGAGGAGGTTATGGCCGCAACCGGCGGCACCCTGGAGGCGCTCTTCAACAACGGTGCCTACGCCCTGCCCGGCGCGGTCGAGGATTTGCCGACCGACGGGTTGCGCGAAGTCTTCGAAGCCAATTTCTTCGGCTGGCACACCCTCACCCGTGCCGTCATCCCGGTCATGCGGGCGCAGGGGAAGGGACGGATCGTGCAGTGTTCTTCGGTCCTCGGTTTCGTTCCGATGCCCTGGCGCGGGGCCTACATCGCCACGAAACACGCGCTCGACGGCCTGACCAACGTCCTGCGGATCGAGATGCGGGACACGCCGGTCAGGGTCGTCACCATCGAACCGGGGCCGATCGCGACCTCGATACGCGCCAATTCCATCCCGCATTTCGAGAGATGGATCGACTGGCGCTCCAGCCCCAGGGCGGCGCAATACGAGCGAACACTGCTGAAGCGGCTCTACGAAGGAGGTGGATCGGACCTGTTCGAGCGTCAGCCGTCCGCCGTCACCGATCAGCTGATCAAGGCGCTGGAGGCCGCCAACCCGCGCCCCCGGTACCGTGTCACCCATGCCACCCGCCTGATGTCCCTGGCCCGGCGGACCCTGTCGACGCGGATGCTCGACCGGTTGACGGCCCGGGGGTGACCGGCTGCCGCAGGGGTTGGCATACCGCGCCGACCTGCTAGATCGGACCCGAACGGCGCAGTCCCGAGGGAGGACCCGATGAGAGACGATCCGATGTTCTGGGTGGCGGCCATCGCCTGTCTGGTCGTGGCGGGGATCCTGCTCTGGGGCATCGGCTCCTTCGGCGCCGGGGCCGACCCGAAAAAGGCGAACAAGATCATGCAGTACCGGATCATCGCCCAGCTGGTGGCGGTGCTGCTGGTGGTCGGCTTCGTCTGGCTGCGCAGCCGGGGGGCGAACTGATGGTGGTCCTTTCCAAGATCTACACCCGGACCGGCGACGGCGGCGACACCGCGCTCGGCAACGGCACGCGGGTGCCGAAACATTCCGTCCGGGTCGAGGCCTACGGGACGGTGGACGAGGTCAACGCGACCCTCGGCCTCGCCCGGCAGCACGCGGAGGGCGAGATGGACGCCCGGCTCGCCGCGATCCAGAACGATCTCTTCGACCTCGGCGCCGACCTCTGCCGGCCCGACATGGACAAGGATGCCGAGGCCCCCTACCCGCCCCTGCGGATGACCAACGCCCAGGTCGAGCGGCTGGAGCGGGAAATTGACGCGATGAACGAGAGCCTCGAGCCGCTGCGCAGCTTCGTCCTTCCCGGCGGGTCGGCCCTCGCCGCGCACCTGCACCTCAGCCGGACTGTCTGCCGCCGGGCCGAGCGGCTGGCGGTACTTCTGGCCGAGCAGGAGCCGGTGAACCCCGCGG
>JAMWZF010000609.1 GCA_024304875.1 Paracoccaceae bacterium | reverse complement strand
AGGCAGTGGAGCGGGACTTCGCCTTCGTCGTCGATGCGCAGGTCGAGGCGCTGACCCTGGTCAACGCCGCCGCCGGCGCCGACAAGGCCCTGATCGAAAGCGTCCGGGTCTTCGACGAATTCGTCGGCGGATCGCTGGGCGAGGGCAAGAAGTCCCTCGCCATCACCGTCCGGATGCAGCCCACCGAGGCGACGCTGAAGGAGGCCGAGATCGAGGCGGTCTCGGCCAAGGTGGTGGAGAAAGTGACCAAGGCGACGGGCGGCACCCTGCGGGGATAGGCGGGCCCGTGTCCCGCCGTCCCGGCACCCCGATCCTGCGGCGCACCGCGCGGCGGGCGATGCAGATGCGTTTTTGGCCAGAGTGAAACCGGGAGCGTCGCCTGTCGAACCAGCGCCGCGCCTCCCTCTTCATTCTGGCCGAAAAACGCAAATGCGGCGCCGGCCATCCGGCGGGCGGCCGGTGGTCATGCACCCGTAAGGCGGGGCTCGCCCCGCCGCCCCCTCAACCCGCGATCATCTCGGCCTGCTTCACGATCACCTCGGCCTGCTTGATCGAGGCGATGTCGATCAGGCGGCCCTTGTAGGTCGTCGCGCCCTTGCCCTCTGCCTTGGCCTGATCCATCGCGGCGAGAATTTCCCTGGCTTCCGTCACGGCCTTATCGGACGGCGTGAAGACCTCGTTGGCCTGCGCCACCTGGGCGGGGTGGATCGCCCATTTGCCGACCATGCCGAGGGTGGCCGAGCGCAGGGCCTGGGCCTTGAAGCCCTCGGGGTCCGAGAAGTCCCCGAAGGGGCCGTCCACCGGCAGGACGCCGTGGGTCCGGCAGCAGGCGACGATCTTGGACTGGACCCAGTGCCAGGGGTCGCCCCAGTAATACCGGTCCGCATCGCCGTCCTTGCGGTGCATGTAATAGTTCTCCTGCGTCCCGCCGATGCCGGTGGTCTGCATCCCCATGTAGGCGGCGAAATCGGCGGCGCCGAGGGACATGGCGACCATGCGGGGGCTGGCCGCAGCGATCTCCTCGCAATGGGCGATGCCGGCGGCGGTCTCGATGATGCATTCGAGGTCGATCCGCTTGTCCCGCCCCGTGCCCAGTTCGGCGGCCGAGAGGACGGCGTCCACCGCGTAGATGTCCCCGGCGCGCCCGGCCTTGGGCACCATGATCCGGTCGAGCCGGCCGTTCGTCTTTTCCACGATGTCGAGGATGTCCCGGACCCAGAACTGGGTATCGAGGCCGTTGATGCGGACGCTGAGGGTCTTCTTTCCCCAATCGACGTCGTTGATCGCCTCGACGATGTTCCGGCGCGCCGCGACCTTGTCGTCCGGGGCGACGCTGT
>JAMWZF010000608.1 GCA_024304875.1 Paracoccaceae bacterium | reverse complement strand
CCGCCTTACCCTCACGCTGCGGTGTACATCCCCTCGTAGATCGGCCCCAGCGTCTCGTGCTCGAAGAGCGAGGAAACCGAGGTGCCGTTCCAGATATTCAGGATCGCCTGTGCGAACATCGGTGCCGTGGGCACGATGCGGATGTTCTTGCACCCCAGCACAGGGCCGGTGGCGCTGATCGAATCCGTGATGACCAGCGACTTCATCACCGACCCCGTGATCCGCTCCACCGCCGGGCCGCTCAGGACCCCGTGGGTGATGTAGGAATGAACCTCGGTCGCGCCGTGCTCCATCAGGACTTCGGCCGCCTTGCAAAGCGTTCCGGCGGTGTCGCAGATGTCGTCCACGATGATGCAGGACTTGCCCGTGACCTCGCCGATCACGGTCATCTCCGCGATCTCGCCGGGCTTTTCGCGGCGCTTGTCCACGATGGCCAGCGGCGCCTTGATCCGCTGCGCCAGTTCGCGCGCCCGCGCCACGCCGCCGACGTCTGGCGAGACGATCATCACGTCGTCCAGCCGCCCGCGGAAGTGGTGCGCGATGTCGAGGGCGAAGATCGGCGAGGCGTAGAGGTTGTCCACCGGGATGTCGAAGAACCCCTGGATCTGCGCGGCGTGCAGGTCCATCGTCAGGATCCGCTCGATCCCCGCCTCGACCAGCATGTTGGCGACCAGCTTGGCGCTGATCGGCGTGCGGGCCTTGGTCCGCCGGTCCTGCCGGGCGTAGCCGAAGTAGGGAATGACCGCCGTGATCCGCGCGGCGGAGGACCGGCGCAGGGCGTCGGCGATGATCAGCAGTTCCATCAGGTTGTCGTTCGCCGGGTTCGAGGTCGGCTGGATGATGAACATGTCCTCGCCGCGGACGTTCTCGAAGACCTCGACGAAGATCTCGCCGTCGTTGAACCTCTCGACCCGGGCATTGACGAGCCCGACGTTGACCCCCCGGTGCATCGACATCCGCCGGGCGACGGCCCTGGCGAGATCGGGGTTGGCGTTGCCGGAAATGAGCTTGGGCTCGGTGATATTGGGCATAAGGCAGCTGTCCCTGGCCTGGCGTCCGACGGCCCACCCCCCGGAGTGCCGTGTGACGGAATCGTGACGTTGACTCGCCTTAGCACGGCGATACCGTCGGGCAAAGACAAGGACCGGCGCCTCGACAGGCTCGGTCCCGAAAGGGGGACCACATGCCGCAGATCGACTATTTCCTGTCCACGATTTCGCCCTTCACGTACCTTGCTGGAGCCCGGCTCGAGGAGGTGGCGGCCAGGCACGGCGCGACCGTGACCTACAAGCCCTTCGACATCGGCGCGATCTTCCCCCGCACCGGCGGCACGCCCCCGCC
>JAMWZF010000607.1 GCA_024304875.1 Paracoccaceae bacterium | reverse complement strand
ACCGAGGCGCCCGCCGCCTCCGAGCCTCTGTGGCAGACGCTCCGGACCGCCCCGCGGGAGCGGCGGGCCTGCATCGCGGCCCTCCGGGACATCGGCGCCGCGTTCGAGACGACCGGCCCAGTCGTCGGGGACGACAGGGACTGCGGGGTGCCGAATCCGGTGGAGGTTACGGAAATCTTGCCGGGAGTCTCGCTTCAGCCCGCCGGGGTCATGCGCTGCCACACCGCGCTCGCCCTGGCCCGCTGGACCCGCAACTGGGTCATCCCGGCGCTCGATCGGACGCAGACCCTGCCGCCCCTCACCGGGATCGAACAGGGCTCGACCTACGTCTGCCGGCCCGTCGGACGCGAGGAGGGCGGGACGTTCAGCCAGCATGCCTTCGGCAATGCGGTCGACGTCATGGCCTTCGCCTTCGAGGGGGGCGAGCGCCTGCCGGTCCTTTCCCGCAGCGGAGAGGGCAACATCGAGGAAGCTTTCCAGCGCACCGTCCGCGCCGCCGCCTGCCTCGAGTTCACGACCGTCCTCGGGCCGGGATACGATGCGGCCCATGCGGACCACCTGCACCTCGACCTGGCGCAGCGCGACAGCGGTTTTCGCCTCTGCGAATGATCAGGGTTCGGGGACCAGAACCTCGCGCTTGCCGACGTGGTTCGCCGGGCTGACGACGCCCTCGTCCTCCATCTGCTCCACCAGGCGCGCTGCCTTGTTGTAGCCGATGGCCAGCTTGCGCTGGATGTAGGAAGTGGAGCACTTCCGGTCCTTCGCCACGATATGCACCGCGGTGTCGTAGAGCGCCTCTTCGGCGTCCTTGTCGCCGCTGCCGCCAAGGCCGAGGACCTCGTCGATGCTGGTCTCGCCGCCGCTCTCCTCGGGGCCATCCACCACGCCCGACTGGTAGTCCGGGGGGCCGAAGCCCTTGAGGTGATTCACGATCTCCTCGACCTCCTCGTCGCTGACGAAGGGCCCGTGCACCCGCGTGATCTTGGCCCCGCCGGCCATGTAGAGCATGTCGCCCATGCCGAGGAGCTGTTCGGCCCCCTGCTCGCCGAGGATGGTGCGGCTGTCGACCTTCGATGTGACCTGGAAGGAGATCCGGGTCGGGAAGTTCGCCTTGATCGTGCCGGTGATGACGTCGACGGAGGGACGCTGGGTCGCCATGATGATGTGGATGCCCGAAGCACGAGCCATCTGCGCGAGGCGCTGGATACAGGCCTCGATCTCTTTCCCCGCGACCATCATCAGGTCGGCCATCTCGTCGACGATGACGACGATGTAGGGCATCGCCTTGGGCTCGAATTCCTCGGTCTCGAAGATCGGATCGCCGGTGTCGTCGTCGAAGCCGGTCTGGACGGTGCGGGAG
>JAMWZF010000606.1 GCA_024304875.1 Paracoccaceae bacterium | reverse complement strand
TCGGCTTCGTCGAAGTCGGCGCCGCGACGCCCCGCCCGCAGCCCGGCAATCCGCGCCCCCGCCTGTTCCGCCTGACCGAGGACCGGGCGGTCATCAACCGCTTCGGCTTCAACAACGACGGCGCCGAGGCGATCGCGCGGCGGCTGGCGGGCCTGACCCGGGCCCTGCCCGTCGGCCTGAACCTCGGCGCGAACAAGGACAGCGCCGACCGGGCCGAGGATTATTGCACCGTGCTGCGCGTCGCCGGGCCGCACGTGGATTTCGCCACCGTGAACGTGTCCTCCCCCAACACCGAGAAGCTGCGCGACCTGCAGGGCAAGGCGGCCCTCTCGGCGCTGCTGGAGAGGGTGTCCGAGGCGCGGGAGGACGCGGGCCTGACCCTGCCCCTCTTCGTCAAGATCGCCCCCGACCTCGGCGGCGAGGAGATCGCGGAAGTGGCCGAGGTGGTGAACGCCGCTTCGGGCATCGCCGGCGTGATCGCCACCAACACGACCCTGTCCCGCGCGGGGCTGCGGAGCGTGCATCGCTCGGAGGCCGGGGGCCTGTCGGGCGCCCCCCTGTTCGAGATGTCGACCCGGGTGCTGGCGCAGCTCTCGGCCCTGACGGACAAGCCGGTGATCGGTGTCGGCGGGATTTCGTCGCCCGAGGAGGCCTACGCCAAGATCCGGGCCGGGGCGGCTGCGGTTCAGCTCTACTCGGCGCTGGTCTACGGCGGGCTGTCGCTCGCGGCCGAGATCGCGCGGGGGCTGGACGGGCTGCTGGAGCGGGACGGCTTCGGCACCGTGGCCGCGGCGGTCGGCACGGGGCGCGGAGACTGGCTCTAGCCTGTCTTCCCGAGGCAGGTAACCTTCGTTAATCCGCCCGACATTAACCCTTCGAAAATCACCTTTTTTGCTTTTGCAGCAATATCTTGGCGCCCGGCCGAGGACTCCAGAACGCTAGAGTCGTGGAGTCCTTGGGCAAGCGAAACCGGCACCCGCGACCAGGGCCGCCTGACCGTCAGGCCGCCTCGGCCTCCGCCTCCAGCGCCGGATATTTCCAGCCCAGCGTCACCCCCCGCACCACGAAGCTGACCAGGAAGGCCATCCAGAGCCCGTGGTTGCCGAAGACCGGCAGCAGCGCCGCGACGGCCACCCCGTAGACCGCCAGCGACACCGCCATCATGTTGCGCATGTCCGCCGTTCGGGTCGCGCCGATGAAGATGCCGTCGAGGATCCAGGCCGCTGCGCCCAGCATCGGGGCGAGCACCATCCACGGCAGGTAGACCCGCGCCACCTCGCGCACCTCGGGCGCCGTCGTCATCAGGTCGATGATCGCCCCGCCGAAAAGCAGGAACACCGCCGCCAGCGCCACGCCCGTCCC
>JAMWZF010000605.1 GCA_024304875.1 Paracoccaceae bacterium | reverse complement strand
GAGGTGACGACCCACCGCAGCCTGGCCGAGATCCCGGCGCAGGACTGGGACGCCTGCGCCTGCCCCGAGGCGGCCGATGGCGGGCGGCCCCGCGACCCCTTCACCACCCACCGGTTCCTGCTGGCGCTGGAGGAGAGCGGCAGCGTGGGGCGCGGCAGCGGCTGGGACCCGGCCTACCTGACCGCCCGGGCCGAGGGGCGGATGATCGCCGCCGCGCCGCTCTACGGCAAATCCCACAGCCAGGGCGAATACATCTTCGACCACAACTTCGCCCACGCCTTCGAGAACGCGGGCGGCGACTATTACCCCAAGCTCCAGATCGCCGTGCCCTTCACCCCCGCCACCGGCCGCAGGTTCCTGACCGCGCCGGGCGAGGACGCGCGGGGGATGGCGGCGCTGGTGCAGGGGGCGGTGCAGATCGCCTCGGACAACGGCCTGTCGTCCCTGCACGCCACCTTCTGCACCGAGGCCGAGGCACTGGCGGGGGCCGAGATGGGCCTGCTGCACCGGATCACCCAGCAGTTCCACTGGATCGACGAGGGCTACGGCGATTTCGAGGGCTTCCTTGCCGGGCTGTCGAGCCGCAAGCGCAAGAACATCCGCAAGGAGCGCGCCCAGGCCCAGGGCTTCGGCGGCGAGATCGTGGCGCTGACCGGCGCGGACATCGAGCCGCACCACTGGGACTACCTCTGGCGGTTCTACCAGGACACCGGCAGCCGGAAGTGGGGCACGCCCTACCTCACCCGCGCCTTCTTCGAGATCGCGCACGAGCGGCTGCGGGACGATATCCTCCTGATCTTCGCCTGCCGGGACGGGCGGCCCGTGGCGGGGGCGATGAACCTGATCGGGCGGGAGGCGCTTTTCGGCCGCTACTGGGGCTGCACCGAGCATATCCCCGCGATGCACTTCGAGCTCTGCTACTACCAGGCGATCGACTGGGCGCTGTCGCGGGGCCTGACCCGGGTCGAGGCGGGGGCGCAGGGCGAGCACAAGCTGGCCCGGGGCTACCTGCCGGTGACGACCCATTCCCTGCACTGGTTTTCCGATCCGGGGTTTTCAGGCGCCGTCGCGCGCTATCTGGAGCAGGAGCGGCGGGCCGTGGGCAGGGACATCGAGGTCCTGACCAGTTACGGCCCGTTCAAACGTGCCAACGTGGAGGAACCCGAATGACCGACGCCATGACAGAGGCCCAGATCACCGCCGCCAAGTCCGCCGGCTGGGAGATTGCCGAGGACGGAAACGGGATGAGCAAGTCCTTCAAGTTCAAGGACTTCTCGGAAGCCTGGGGCTTCATGTCCCGCGCGGCGCTGTGGTGCGAGAAGCTGAACCACCACCCGGAGTGGAGCAACACCTACAACCGGGTC
>JAMWZF010000604.1 GCA_024304875.1 Paracoccaceae bacterium | reverse complement strand
CGCGAGCGTCGGCAAGTTCGGCGGCACCGCGGTTACCTTCGGCGACGCGTCGGCCCCGCTGGCCGAGCTTTCGGCGCTCTACCGGGGCGCCTTCGCGCGGCTCTTCGGCTGACCGCCCGGGCCCGCCGCGGCGCCCCGGCCCATTGCAACCCCGCGGTGAGGGGATACATATTGGGAATGAGACAACGAGGAGACCTGCCCCCATGCCCATGAGCGCCCACCAGATCGAGACCCTGCTGCGGGAAAGTTTCCCCGACGCAAAGATCGAGGTCGGCGGCGACGACGGGGTGCACATGTCCGCCCTCGTGGTGGACGAGAGCTTCCGGGGCATGAACCGGGTGCAGCAGCAGCGGGCGGTCTATGCCGCGCTCAAGGGCCGTATGGACGGCCCCGACGGTGAATTGCACGCGCTTGCCCTGACGACGCGGGCGCCGGAGTGAGGTGATGGACATCCATCCGCTCGCCTTCCTCTTGCTCCTCCCCTTCATCGGCGTGTTCGGCTACGCCGCCTGGCACGAGATCGGCCGCTACCGCTCGGAAGGTCGCTCGACCTACGGCCTCAGCTACGATCCGGAGACGAACACGACCTACGTGAGCGCGCTGTCGGACGAGGACGAAGGGTTCGACCCCGAGACCTACGAACCCGAAGCCGGCGATTCCGCCGCCGATGACGACCCCGGTTCCGCGGATGCCGACGGCGGGACCGGCCGGGCCCGGACATGACGCTCGGCTGGTGGCTCCTCGTCATCCTTGGCGGGATCGCCGTCGCGGCGGGGGTCGAGGCCTGGGTGAAACGGGGCCGCCGCCGCCCGCTGGCCGAGACGATCGCCCGCTCGGTGTCGGCCCGGGCCGGCTACGAGACGGACCAGTCGGCGGCCAGGCCGGGCGCCGCACGAAAGGTGCCCTGGCTGACCCCGATGACCGGCCGCACCGCCGACGCCCTCATCGCCCGCCCCCACCCGTCGTGGACGGACGGGCCGGACACAGACAGACAGACTTCGAACCAGACATCCGAGGACAAGACATGAGCACGATGACGACCGAAGAGCAGATCAGGGACACCGTTTCCAGGAGCGACGTGGTCCTCTTCATGAAGGGCACCAAGACGATGCCGCAGTGCGGATTCTCGTCCCGCGTGGCCGGGGTGCTGAACTTCATGGGGGTCGAATATACCGACGTCAACGTCCTGGCCGACGACGCCCTGCGTCAGGGGATCAAGGACTACTCCGACTGGCCCACCATTCCCCAGCTCTACGTCAAGGGCGAGTTCGTGGGCGGCTGCGACATCATCACCGAGATGACCCTCTCGGGCGAGCTGGACCAGCTCTTCATCGACAAGAACATCGACTTCGACAAGGACAAGGCGGA
>JAMWZF010000603.1 GCA_024304875.1 Paracoccaceae bacterium | reverse complement strand
CCCGTGAACACCGAAACCGCCCGCCGCACGCCCACCTTGCCCGACGCGCAGACCGTGACCGAGGTCAAGCATTACACCGACCGGCTGTTCAGCTTCCGCTGCACCCGGCCCGCGTCCCTGCGCTTCCGCTCGGGCGAGTTCGTGATGATCGGGCTGATGGGCGACCCGGACCCGGCGACGGGCAAGCAGAAACCGCTGCTGCGCGCCTACTCCATCGCCTCCCCCTCCTGGGACGAGGAGCTGGAGTTCTACTCGATCAAGGTGCAGGACGGCCCGCTGACCTCGAAACTCCAGCACATCCAGCCCGGCGACGAGCTGATCCTGCGGCCCAAGCCCGTCGGCACCCTCGTCCATGACGCGCTCCTGCCCGGCAAGCGGCTCTGGCTGTTCTCGACCGGCACCGGCTTCGCCCCCTTCGCCTCGCTCCTGCGCGACCCCGAGACCTACGAGAAGTTCGAGCAGGTCATCGTCACCCACACCTGCCGCGAGATGGCCGAGCTGACCTACAGCCGCGAGTTGATCGCAAGCCTGCAGGCGGACGAGATGATGCAGGAATTGCTGGGGCAGGAGCAGCTGGCCAAGCTGACCTACTACCCGACGACGACCCGCGAGCAGAGTCCCAAGATGGGCCGGATCACCGATCTCATCGCCTCGGGCGAGGTCTTTGCCGACCTCGGCCTGCCGCCGCTGGACCCCGCGGTGGACCGCGCGATGGTCTGCGGCAGCCTCGAGTTCAACCTCGACATCAAGGCCCTTCTGGAACAGGCGGGCCTGCGCGAGGGCGCCAATTCCGAGCCCGCCGAGTTCGTGATCGAAAAGGCCTTCGTCGGGTGAAGGCGCTTGTCCTGGCCATCGCGCTGCCCGGCGCGGCGCTGGCGCAGGACGGCTGGACCGTTACGATCTTCAACGGGACCGACGAGCCGCTGGTCGACGTCGTCGCCTTCTACACCGCCGCCGACGGCAGCCCCGTGGACGAGGTGGCGGGCGGGGTTTTCGAGGATGTACCGCCGGGCACGACGGTCACCTTTCCCAGCCACGGCGGGACTTTGCGGCCATGCCTCGAGTGGGACCTCTTCGTGCGGACGCAAAGCGGCCGCGAGGTCACACGACGGATAAATCCCTGCCAGGACAACGCCCTGCGGATCGGAAACTGATCCACAGCTTGCAATGCAAAAAGGCCGCGCCATGGCGGCGCGGCCTTCGTTCATCGGTTCGGACGGCGATCACTCGCTCGCCGTCTCCCCTTCGGCTTCGATCTCGTCGAGGCTCGGCAGGTCGAGCGCCGCGCGAATCCGCGCGATCGTCGGCTCCACCAGGTCCTCGTTCTCCATCGCCGCATCGACCGCCGCGCGCAGGGAGGTCTTCTGCACCTGCGTGAGGT
>JAMWZF010000602.1 GCA_024304875.1 Paracoccaceae bacterium | reverse complement strand
GAGCCATTGGGATTGACCTTGGCCGGATCGAGGTCCAGGTCGCGGCTGACGGCCAGGGCCTGGGCGGCGAAGGCCTCGTTCGCCTCGACGAGGTCGAGGTCCTCCACGCTCCAGCCCGCCTTCTCAAGCGCCTTGCGGGAGGCATGAATGGGGCCGACACCCATGATCGACGGATCGAGGCCCGCGGTGGCGTAGGAGGCGATCCGGGCCAGCGGCTCGATTCCGCGTTTCTCGGCGTTCTTGGCCGACATCAGGAGGACCCCGGCGGCGCCGTCGTTGATGCCGGAGGCGTTGGCGGCGGTCACCGAGCCGTCCTTGGTGAAGGCCGGACGCAGCTTCTGCATCCCCTCGATGGTGGCGCCGTGCCGGATGTATTCGTCCTTGTCGACCACGGTGTCGCCCTTGCGGGTTTTCACCGTGTAGGCGACCACCTCGTCGTCGAACTTGCCCGCCTTCTGCGCCGCCTCGGCCTTGTTCTGGCTGGCGAGGGCGAATTCGTCCTGCTGTTCGCGGGTGATCTGCCACTGCTCGGCCACGTTCTCGGCGGTCTGGCCCATGTGGTAGCCGTTGAAGGCGTCCCAAAGGCCGTCGCGGATCATCGTGTCGATGAACGACATGTCGCCCATCTTCTGGCCCTGACGGATGTTCTGGGCGTGGGGGGACATGGACATGTTCTCCTGTCCGCCCGCGGCGACGATCTCGGCATCGCCCAGCAGGATGTGCTGAGCGCCCAGCGCCACGGCCCGCAGGCCCGAGCCGCAGACCTGGTTGATGCCCCAGGCGGCACTTTCCTTCGGCAGGCCGGCGTTGATGTGGGCCTGGCGGGCCGGGTTCTGCCCCTGGGCGGCGGTCAGGACCTGGCCGAGGATGGTCTCCGACACCTCGGACTTGTCGATCCCGGCACGGGCCACGATCTCTTCGAGAACCGCGGCGCCAAGGTCGTGGGCCGGCGTATTGGCAAAGGCCCCGCCAAAGGACCCAACGGCCGTCCGGGCCGCGGACGCAATCACAACATCGGTCATATCGGGAAGACTCCTTTCGCATTCCATCCGAGGCGGATGGGTGCGCGGCCCCCGGCACGGGCGAAGGGCCGACCCCCGCCATTCGCTTCACGTGTTAGGCTGTCCCGGGGGGCAGGGCAACCGGTCAGCCGTCGTGACCCATCTCCTCGGCGGAGGGTGGACCCGGATCCGCCGCACGGGGACGCGGGCCCCGGTGCGGTGCGCAAGGCCCGGAGCGAAGAGGGGGCGCTGCCCCCGTCTCTGCGGGACTCCCCCGGGATATTTGAGGCCCGGAGAAAGAGGGGGCGCGGCACCCTGCTCCTCTTTTCGCCCTGAAATACCTCGGGGGGAGGCCGAAGGCCGGGGGGCAGAGCCTGTCTCTT
>JAMWZF010000601.1 GCA_024304875.1 Paracoccaceae bacterium | reverse complement strand
GCGGGGGCCGCAACCGGGCAGGGCCGGGCCCGAGGCCGCGCTGGCATCCTCTATTAATTCACTCGGCAAACTTTCTCCTCCACCGATCCGGGCCCGACATCCCCCGTCACGCCGCACCGCAGCGGATTTTTCCGCGGATGCACGAAAAACCGGGGACTCGGGTGCGGGATCGCCGGAAAAATGAGCCACGACAGAACCCGTCCTGTCAATTTTATTTTGACAAGTGAAGAAAATAGCTCATGCTCGGGTCCGCAGAGTCAGACGACTCGCGGCCCGTGGGTGCAATGCGGGTCAGCAATCGGGAGGATACACATGCACAAGGCACTTATCGCCGCCGTCGCCGTGGCGGCCGGTTTCACCACGTCGGCCTGGGCCCAGGACGGCCTGACCGTCGGCGTCAGCTGGTCCAACTTCCAGGAAGAGCGCTGGAAGACCGACGAGGCCGCCATCGTCGCCGCCCTCGAGGCCGCCGGCGCGGAATACATCTCGGCCGACGCCCAGTCGTCCTCGTCCAAGCAGCTGTCGGACGTGGAAAGCCTGATCGCCCAGGGCGTCGACGCTCTCATCATCCTGGCGCAGGACAGCTCGGCCATCGGGCCGGCGGTTGACGCCGCCGCGAACGAGGGCATCCCGGTGGTCGGCTACGACCGCCTGATCGACGATCCGCGCGCCTTCTACCTGACCTTCGACAACGTCGAGGTCGGCCGGATGCAGGCCCGCGCCGTGCTCGAGGCCGCGCCGGAAGGCAACTACGTCATGATCAAGGGCTCCCCCACCGACCCCAACGCGGACTTCCTCCGCGGCGGTCAGCAGGAAGTCCTGCAGGAGGCCATCGACAGCGGGGCGATCACCATCGTCGGTGAGGCCTATACCGACGGCTGGCTGCCGGCCAACGCCCAGCGGAACATGGAACAGATCCTGACCAGCCAGGACAACCAGGTCGACGCCGTTGTCGCCTCGAACGACGGCACCGCCGGCGGCGTCGTCGCCGCGCTGACCGCGCAGGGCATGGAGGGGATCCCGGTCTCGGGCCAGGACGGCGACCACGCCGCGCTGAACCGCGTCGCCGCGGGCACCCAGACCGTGTCGGTCTGGAAGGACGCCCGCGAACTGGGCCGCGAGGCCGGCGAGATCGCCGTCGCGCTGGCCGAGGGCACCGCGATGGCCGACATCGAGGGCGCCATCTCCTGGACCTCGCCCTCGGGCACCGAGCTGACCGCCAAGTTCCTGGAGCCGACCCCGATCACCGCCGACAACCTGTCGGCCGTGGTGGACGCCGGCTGGATCACCCAGGAGGCGCTCTGCCAGGGCGTCACCGGCGGCCCGGCCCCCTGCAACTGACCTGAACAGGCGCGGCGGGCCCCCCGGTCCGCCGCGCCTGTTCAG
>JAMWZF010000600.1:698-1405 GCA_024304875.1 Paracoccaceae bacterium | reverse complement strand
CCCCGCCCGCCAGCACCACGGGCTTGCGCCCGAAGCTGTCCGACAGGCCGCCGACGAAGAAGGTGCCGATCCCCATGCCGAGGACGAAGCTGGTCAGCACGAGCTGCGCCCGGTTGGGGTTGCCGGGGCTCAGCTCCGCGCCGATCTGCGGCAGGGCCGGCAGCATCGAATCGACCGAGAAGGCGACCATCGCGGTCAGCATCGCCATGAGCGCGACGAACTCCGCGCGGGCGGGGCGGGCCTGCGGCGCCGCGGCGGTGTCGGTCATGCCGGGGCTCCGGTCAGGCGGGGGCGCTGGAGAGCTCGGCGATCACCTGCGCCCAGAGCTCGGGCGGCTGCGCCCCCGGCACCGCGTGCTGGCCCGCGACGATGAAGGTGGGGACCGAGGTGATGCCCATGGCCCGCGCGGCGGCGTCCCGATCGACGATCTCCTGCAGGTCGGCGTCGGAGGCGAGGAGGCGCGTGACGATGCTGGCGTCCATCCCCGCGCCGTCTGCGATGTCGGCCAGCACCTCGGCCTCGCCGATGTCGCGGCCTTCGAGGAAATAGGCCTCGAACAGGGCCTGGACGACGGCGTCCTGCTTCTCCTCTACCTCGGCCCAGTGGATCAGACGGTGGGCGTCGCGGGTGTTCGGCGTGCGCGCGATCGCCTCGAAGTCGATGTCGAGGCCGGCCTTGGCGGCGTGCTCGCGGACATGGGCATAGGC
>JAMWZF010000600.1:0-688 GCA_024304875.1 Paracoccaceae bacterium | reverse complement strand
CTCGGCCCCTTCGGGCCCGCCGAACTTGCCCTCGAGATAGGCCTTCCGGTCGCGCCCCTCGGGGGGCATCTCGGGGTTCAGCTGGAACGGGTGCCAGCGGACCTGGAACGGCTGGCCGCCATGCGCGGCGATGGCGCGGTCGAGGTGGGTCTTGCCGATGAAGCACCAGGGGCAGACCGGATCGGACATCACGTCAAGGGTGACCATGTTCATTCTCCCACTCCTGCCGCAGCACCTTGCGCAGAAGCTTGTTGTTGGCGCCGCGCGGCAGGCTGTCCCGGCGGATCAGCAGGCGCGGCCGTTTGTATCTCGCCAGCCGGGCGGCGAGGTGGGCCGCCAGCTCGGCCTCGGCGGTCTCCGCGCCGACCCAGAAGGCGGCGATCACCGTCGCCTCGGCACTGACGCGCAGCGCGCAGGCCGCCGCCTCGGTGACGGCGGGATGGGCGGCCAGGGCCTCCTCCACCTCGACGGGCGAGACGCGCAGGCCGCCGGCGTTCATCATGTCGTCGTCCCGGCCAAGGTAGGTCACCGCTCCGTCGGCGTCCATGACCCCCGTGTCGCCGGTCTCGAACCAGTCGCCGTCGAAGTGGGCGGCGGTCTCTTCGGGTAGGCCGAGGTAGCCCAGCATCAGGCCGGGGTCGGAGCGGTGCACGGCGATGGTGCCGGGAGTGCCGGCGGCCGCGAGGCC
>JAMWZF010000060.1 GCA_024304875.1 Paracoccaceae bacterium | reverse complement strand
TGGAGGGCACCACCTTCGAAGGCTACGTCGCCCGCAACACCGACCTGGATGAAACGATGGGCACCGTCCTCATCGTCCACGACTGGGACGGTCTGACCGACTACGAGATGCAGCGCGCCGACATGCTGGCCGCCCTCGGCTACACAGCCGTCGCGATCGACGTCTACGGCAAGGACAACCGGCCGACCTCGATGGAAGAGAACCAGGCCCGCTCGGGCGAGCTCTACGCCGACCGCGACATGTTCCGCGCCCGTCTGAACGGCTCGCTGGAAGCCGCGATGGAGCTGGAGGGGGTCGAGGACGACATCGTCCTGATGGGCTACTGCTTCGGCGGCGCCGCGGCGCTGGAAGCGGCCCGCTCCGGCATGGACATCGAGGGCTTCGTGTCCTTCCACGGCGGCCTGCCGACGCCCGAGGGGCAGGACTACTCCGCCACCGACGCGCCCGTCCTGATCCTGCACGGCACCGCCGACCCCGTCTCCGGCCCCGCCGACCTCGCCGCCGTGGTGGCCGAGATGCTGGACGCGGGTGTCGAGCACGACGCCCAGCTCTACGGCGGCGCCCGCCACTCCTTCACCGTCTGGGGGTCGGACGACTACGACCTGGAGGCGGACCAGGCGAGCTGGGGGGCGTTGCTGGAGTTTCTGGGTGAGGAGCTTTGAGACTGAGGCGGGCCCGCGACCAGCGCGGGCTCGCAATCCTGTTACGCTTGGTACTGGATCGTGACCAATGCTTTATCGGCGACGGCGCGATACTGCACCAAGAGCGCCAATACCTCCCAACAGGAATATCAGCGATGCAGGAAGCGGCACGACGGTCGCGCCTTCCGCCGTCTCTATGGTCACTCTTTCCACAACGAAGCCAGCTTGTACGCCTTGGTTGTGAAAGAAAGAGAATGAGCCGAAACTTGACCCCGAATAGCTGATTACCCCCTCGCCGTTATCAAAGCCCAAAATCGCAGCGACGGTCGTTCCATCGAACAAAGTATTCTGGCCGTTGACGTAGCCAATCGTGACGTCTTCGCCGTTGGCTCTGAAGTCGCTCAAACTCTCCACCGGTGGAGTCCCGTTGCCGCTCATGGCGTCAAACTCAATCTCGATGGACGTTATCAGCTCCGAAAATGAAAAGGTATATTCGCCTGAGGGGTTATTCGAGTCCAACCATAGACCGGTGAATCGTCCCGAGACGATAAAGTCTATGCTCCCGGTGTCTGTCGAGGTGGTCAGCGTCACGTCATCGACAGTAACCGGATTTCCCGAACCTAGGTCCGTGTCCTCGTAAGTCAGAGTAGCGGCCTGCGCGCTAGCTGCGAACGCCAAGGCCGCGATTTGAGCTATTGCGAATTCATGAATATCCCCCTCAATTCAAAACTTGAACTTGCGACTGGACGCTAGGCGCTCGTCAATCGCAGAGTCAAGCAATGCACCCGAAATAAGTCGTCAAATCGGAATATAACCTGTCGCGCGTCAGACCTTCGGCTCGATAAAGTAAGCGCGGCCCAATCCGATGTATCGTCGATAATGTCAGAAACCGTACAATGGGGGATTGGTCATGAATTTATTTCGGTCGGAATGGAAAAGGCCCGCCACTTGGGTGGGCCTTTCCTGTAATATCTAGATTGCCGAACCTTACTGCGGAATTTCCGCCGTGATCCCCTCGACGTAGAAGTCCATCCCCAGCAGGGTGCCGTCGTCCGCGACTTCACCCTCGGCCAGCCAGGCGGAGCCGTCGGCGCGGTTCAGGGGGCCGGTGAAGGGATGGTATTCGCCTGCGGCGATGCTGTCGCGCAGGGCTTCGGCCTCGGCCTTCACCTCGGCCGGGACCGCGTCGGTGATCTCGCCGATGCCGACCATGCCCTCACCGATGCCGTGCCAGACGTCCTGGCTCTCCCAGGTGCCGTCGATCACGGCCTGCACCCGGTCGATGTAGTAGGGCGCCCAGTTGTCGATGATGGACGACACCCGCGGCATCGGTGCGAACTCGGCCATGTCCGAGGCCTGCCCGAAGGTGTAGACCCCGCCCGCCTCGGCCGCCGCGGCCTGGGGCGCGGTGGAATCGGTGTGCTGCAGGATCACGTCGGCGCCCTGTTCGATGAGGGCCGTCGCCGCCTCGGCCTCTTTCGCCGGGTCGAACCAGGTGTAGGCCCAGACGATGCGGAACTCGACGTCGGGGTTCACCTTCTTGGCGTGGATGTAGGCCGAGTTGATGCCCCGGATGACCTCGGGGATCGGGAAGGAGGCGATGTAGCCGATGATGTTCGATTCAGTGATCGACCCGGCGATGTGCCCCTGAATCGCGCGCCCTTCGTAGAACCGGGCGGAGTAGGTCGACACGTTGTCGGCCCGCTTGTAGCCGGTCGCGTGCTCGAACTTCACGTCCGGGAACTGCTCGGCCACCTCGATGGTCTGGTCCATGTAGCCGAAGGAGGTGGTGAAGATCAGGTCGGCGCCGTTCAGGGCCATCTGCTGCATCACGCGGACGGCGTCCGGGCCTTCCGGCACGCTTTCGACGAAGACGGTCTCGACCGCGTCGCCGAAGTGCTCTTCCACCGCGAGGCGGCCCTGGTTGTGTTCGTAGGTCCAGCCGCCGTCGCCGACGGGCCCGACGTAGACGAAGCCGACGGTCACCGGATCGTCCTGGGCCGCTGCGGCCCCGGCAAGGCCGGCGGCCAGCGCGGCCCCGGCTAGGATGGTCTTGAGTGTCATGGGTAGTCCCCCTTCTTGGTGAGTGTTTGGGTTATGGGTCAGGTCGAGGCGTGGAACGTCCGCCCCAGGCTCCCCGGCGCGCGGCCGGCGGACATGATGACGAGGACGACGATGGTCGCGATGTAGGGCGACATGGAGAGGTACTCGACCGGGATCGCGACGCCCGCGGCCTGCAGGTTCAGCTGCAGCACCGTGACCCCGCCGAAGAGCCAGGCCCCCAGCAGCAGCCGCCAGGGCTTCCACGAGGCGAAGACGACGATGGCGAGCGCGATCCAGCCCGCCCCCGCCGTCATCCCCTCGGTCCACTGCGGCACCCGGACGAGCGAGAGATACGCCCCGCCGAGGCCCGCGCAGGCCCCGCCGAAGCCGATGGCGAGAAAGCGGATCAGCACCACGTTGTAGCCCAGCGCATGCGCCGCATCGTGGTTCTCGCCCACCGCGCGGACGATCAGCCCGGCGCGGGTGAAACGGAAAAAGGCCCAGACCCCGGCGACGATCCCGAGTGCGACGTAGACCATCGGGTCGTGCCCGAAGATCACCCGCCCCACGAAGGGCAGGTCGGTCAGAGGGCCAAGGTCGATGCGTTGCAGGGTCGGCGACTTGATCCCGATCCAGCTCTGCCCCATCAGCGCGGACAGGCCGAGTCCGAAGAGCGTGAGCGCCAGCCCCGTCGCCACCTGGTTGGACAGCAGAAGCTGGGTCAGAACCGCGAAGAGCATCGACAGAATCGCCCCGCCGGCCGCCGCGCCGAGGAACCCGATGGCGGGCGAGTTCGTGGTCACGCCCACGATGAACCCGCAGACCGCGCCGGTGATCATCATCCCCTCGACCCCGAGGTTCAGGACCCCCGCCCGCTCCACCACAAGCTCGCCGATGGCGGCCAGCATGATCGGGGTCGAGGCGACCATGAGAGAGGCGATGAGGAGGGTGGGGGAGATCGACGACGACATGAGCGCGTCGAGGAATTGCTCGAGCCGTTCGAACCTCATGCCGTCGTCTCCCTGACCTGCGTCAGTGGCGCCGGGGTCATGGCGGCGATGCCTGTGAGCGTTTGTTCCATCAGCGCACCCAGAAATAGAGAAGTGCCGCGGTCGAGGCCGCGAAGACGCCCGCCAGGGCCAGCGTGACCGACCGCATCGCGGTATGCAGCGCCCCGCCCGGCCGGCCTGCTTGGCTCAGCCCCGTGCCGGCCAGCACCACCAGCACCAGCGGCGCGACGAGGGCCGGGACCAGGGCGATGACCCAGGTCCCGTCCTCGGGCGCGTAGAGGGTGAGGGCGACAATCACAACCGCGGCACCGGCGAAGAAGGCGGCGAGGGCGATGCGGTCCGCGGTCATGCCGGCCCCCCGTGGACCAGGTGGACGAGGGCCGCCGCAACGGCCGCGCTGCCCAGCATGAGGCCCAGATGACGCGGGCCATGGCGGGCCAGCACCCGGCGCAGCCCCGGCACCCGCCGGCCCAGCAGCAGGCCGCCTGCGATCAGGACCGTCAGCGCCACCGCATGCAGCGCCGCGAAGACCACCGCCGCGTGGCCGTCGCCGTCGCCCGTCAGAACCCCGTGCAGCATCCAGAGCATCATCGGCCCCATGACCGCGCCCATCGCCACCGGCATCAGCGCGCCCTGTCTCATGCCTTCACCTCCCGCCGCCCGAACCGGAACCGGAAGTTCGTCAGCACGTCCACCGCAAGCAGGAAGAACAGCAGCATCCCTTGGAACAGCTGGATCGCCGCGCCGGGCAGTTGCAGGGTCAGCTGCGCCACCTCGCCGCCGACGTAGGTCAGTGCCATCAGCAGGCCCGCGAAGAGGATCCCCACCGGGTGCAGGCGCCCGAGGAAGGCCACGATGATCGCGGTGAACCCGTAGCCCGAGTTGAAGTCGATGGTGATCTGCCCCGCCGGGCCCGAGACCTCGAACATCCCCGCCAGTCCGGCCAGACATCCCGAGATGCCGAGGCAGACCAGGATCAGCCGGTTGGGGTTCACGCCCGAGAAGGCGGCCGCGCGGGGGCTCTGCCCGGCAAGGCGGATGCGGAAGCCCAGAAGGTGCCGGGACAAAAGGACATAGCCCCCGATCACCGCGATGAAGGCCGCGACCACGCCCCAGTGCATGCCGGTGCCCGCGATCAGCTCGGGGTTGGCGGAGCTGACCCATTGCTTGAGGTTGCGCGAGCCGGGAAAGCCCATGCCCTCTGGGTTCTTGAGGGTACCGAGGGCCATCGCCGCAAGCAGCTGCTCGGCGACATAGACCAGCATCAGCGACACGAGAATCTCGTTCGTCCCGAAGCGGACCTTGAGCAGTCCGGGAATCATCGCCCAGAGCAGGCCGCCGAGGCCCCCCGCGATCACCATGATCGGGAAGATCAGCCAGCGCGCTTCCATCGGGTAGAAGGCGAGGCCGGCCGCCGCCCCGCAGATCGCGCCGAGGATGTACTGCCCCTCGGCCCCGATGTTCCAGATGCCCGCGCGAAAGCCCATCGCGAGGCCCACCGCGATCAGGATCAGCGGCCCGGCCTTTACCAAGAGTTGCGGCCGCGAGAACGACGCGAACTCGCCGAAGAGCGGATCCCAGAAGATCGTGCGGATCGCGACCAGGGGGTCCTTGCCGAGGGCGGCGAAAAGGATGCCGCCGAAGATCATCGTCAGCAGGACCGCCAGCAGGGGCGCCGCGGCGGACCAGGCCTGCGAAGGCTGGGGGCGGCGCTCGAGGGCGATCACGCGCGCACCTCTTCGGCCACATGCATGTCATGCGCCCCGCCCAGCATGAGGCCGATCCGGTCCACGGTCAGGCCCTTGGCCGGAACCGGCTCGCTGAGGCGCCCCTCGTTCAGCGCGGCAAAGCGGTCGGACACCTCCATCAGCTCGTCGAGGTCCTGCGAAATGACGATGACGGCGGCGCCCTTGGTTGCCAGGTCGAGGATCGCCTGCCGGATCGCGGCGGCGGCGGAGGCATCCACGCCCCACGTCGGCTGGTTCACCACGAAGACCTCGGGGTCCTGCAATATCTCGCGCCCGATGACGAACTTCTGCAGGTTGCCCCCCGACAGGGACCGGGCCGCGTTGCCGGGGCCGGGGGTGCGCACGTCGAAGGCGGAGATGATCTCCTCGGCGAAGGCGCGCGCCTTGCCCCACTTGAGGAAGCCACGCGACATCAGGTTCTTGCGCGCATGGGCGGACAGAAGGGCGTTCTCCGTCAGGCTCATGTCGGGCGCGGCGGCATGGCCCATCCGCTCCTCCGGCGCACAGAGCAGGCCCCGCGCCCGGCGCCCGTCCGGCCCCAGATGCCCGATCTCCTCGTCGTCGAGGCGGATCATGGACTTACCAACCCGCATCTCGCCCGACAGTGCCAGCAGCAATTCGTCCTGCCCGTTCCCTGCCACGCCGCCGATGCCCAGCACCTCGCCGCGCTTCACTTCCAGGCTGATGTCCTTCAGCGCCGTCCCGAAGGCGCGGGGCGAGGGCGCCTTGAGGCCGCGCAGGGACAGCCGCACCCGGCCCCCCATCGCATCCGCCTTCTCCGGCACATGCAGCGTCCCGCCCACCATCATCTCGGCCATCTCGCGGGCCGAGGTCTCGCGCGGATCGCAGGTGCCCACGTTCTTGCCGAGGCGCAGGATCGTGGCTGTATCGCAGAGCGTCCGGATCTCCTCGAGCTTGTGCGAGATATAAAGAATTGAGGTCCCCTCGGCCTTCAGTTTGCGCAGGGTCTCGAACAGGATCGCCACCTCCTGCGGGGTCAGGACCGAGGTCGGCTCGTCCATGATGAGCAGCTTGGGGTCCTGCAACAGGCAACGGATGATCTCGACCCGCTGCCGCTCTCCGGCGGAGAGGTCGCCCACGATGCGCGTGGGATCGAGAGGCAGGCCATAGGTCTCCGAGACCTCCCGAATCCGCCGCGCCAAGTCGCGAAGGGGCGGCGGATTCTCCATGCCTAACGCGATGTTCTCTGCGACATCCAGCGCGTCGAACAGCGAGAAATGCTGGAAGACCATCGCCACGCCCATCGCCCGCGCGGCCCGCGGCTCGGCCGGGGTGTAGGGCTTGCCGGACAGGGTCATCGCCCCGCTGTCGGGCTTCACCAGGCCGTATATCGTCTTGACCAGAGTGGATTTTCCGGCGCCGTTCTCGCCCAGCAGGGCGTGGATCTCGCCGGGGGCGATGGCCAGGGACACGTTCTCGTTGGCGACCACGCCGGGATAGGCCTTGGTCAGCCCCTTGAGGTCCAGCAGCGCGGCAGTCATGTCCCCGTGTCGTCCAGTCTCTCTTGCCCTTCGAGGGTCGAGAGTAGGCGCGCGGCGACGCCGACCGCAATGGCCTGCGGGTGCTTTCCGAACTCCGGTTGCCCGATCGGGCAGCGAATGCGCGAAATCTGTGCGTCCGAATGGCCGAGCGCCGCAAGCCGCGACCGGAAGCGCGCCCATTTCGTCGCGGATCCGATCAACCCCAGCTCCGCGAACCCCCGCGTTAACCCTGCGTGGCACAGCGCGAGGTCGATCTCGTGCGAATGGGTCAGGACCAGATGCCGCGCCTCCCGCGGCGCATGGGCCATTAACCTCTCCGGCGCCGCCGCGACCGCCCGTGTCACCTCCGGCCCGCCAACCGGAAACCGGTCCTCGCTGACGTCTACCCAGGTCAGCGCCACCTCCGGCAGGGGCGCCAGCACCGACACGATGGCCCGCCCCACGTGGCCCGCGCCCCAGACCCAGACCGGCGCACCGACCGGCGGCACCGCCTCCGCCCGGTCCCACCGCAGCGTCACCGCCCCGCCGCAGCACTGGCCGAGTGCGGGGCCAAGGGGAAAGGTCCGCTCGTCCGCCTCCGCCCCGCTCTCCAGCATGGCGCGGGCGATCTTCATCGCCTCCCACTCCAGCGCGCCGCCGCCGATGGTGCCCTCGGTCCGGTCCGCCCAGACCAGCATCTCGGCCCCCGCCTCCCGCGGGACGGACCCGCGGGTGCGGGCCACGGAGATGCGAATACGGCTCACCCCCGCGCCCGCTTCACCGCCGCCAGCACCGCCTCGGCGGTCGCGGGTGCGCGCAGATCGGGCCACCCCGGCCCGCAGGCCGCGCAGGCGTCCGACAGCGCCAGCCAGGCCGAGATGCCCAGCATGAAGGGCGGCTCGCCCCCCGCCTTGGACCGGTAGATCGTCTCCGACCGGTTCGGCGCATCCCAGAGCGCGACGTTGAACACGTCCGGCCGGTCCGAACAGGCGGGGATCTTGTAGGTCGAGGGCGCGTGGGTTCGCAGGCGGCCCGTGTCGTCCCAGACCAGCTCCTCGGTCGTCAGCCAGCCCGCGCCCTGCACATAGCCGCCCTCGATCTGGCCGATATCCAGCGCCGGGTTCAAGGAGGTCCCGCAGTCGTGCAGCAGGTCTGCCCGCAGGATGCGGTTCTCGCCGGTCAGGGTGTCGATCACCACCTCGGTCACCGCGCAGCCGTAGGCGAAGTAGAAGAACGGCGTGCCCGCCCCCTTCACCCTGTCCCAGGACAGGCCCGGCGTCCTGTAGTAGCCAGTGGCCGAGAGGCTCACCCGGTTCTCGTAGGCCAGCTGGGCCGCGCGGGCGAAGGGCATCGCCTCGCCGCCCACCCGGACCTCTCCCCCCTCGAAGACCACGTCCGAGGGCTTTCCCTGGAACAGCCCGGCCAGGCACTCCGCCATGCGGTCGCGGATCTGATCGCAGGCCGCCTTCGCCGCCATGCCATTGAGGTCGGACCCCGAGGAGGCCGCCGTGGCCGAGGTGTTCGGCACCTTGCCGGTATCCGTCGCGGTGATCTTCACCCACTCGAGCGGCACCCCGAACCGGCTCGCCGCCACCTGCGCGACCTTCTGGTTCAGCCCCTGTCCCATCTCGGTCCCGCCGTGGTTCAGGTGGATCGACCCGTCCTGGTAGACGTGCACGAGGGCCCCGGCCTGGTTCAGGTGCGACAGGGTAAACGAAATCCCGAATTTCACCGGCGAAAAGGCGATCCCCTTCTTCAGAAGCCGGTTCCCTTCGTTCCACTCCGCCACCGCCGCCCGCCGCGCGGCATAACCCGAGGTCTCCATCAACCGCTCGGTCATGTCGCCGAGGATGAAGTCCGTCACCTCCATCCCGTAGGGCGTCGTGTTCCCGCCCTGCGGCTTCGGCGAATAGGCCCCGCCGTACCGCCGAGATCCGCTCGGCCCGCTCTCGACCTCGACCGCCCCCCGCGACGCCAGGTCCCCGGTCTCCAGCTTCTTGCCCGGCTCCCCTTTCACTTTGGCCGAAAAACGCCCGCCGGAGGCATCCGCACCCTCCGCCCGCGCCTCCGCATAGTAATTGAGGCGCCGCACCTCCGCCGGGTCCTTCCCCAGCACGCGGGCGACGTGGTCCATCACCCGCTCGATCCCCACCATCCCCTGCGGCCCGCCGAAGCCGCGATAGGCGGTGGCGGACTGGGTGTTGGTCTTGAGCCGGTGCGAGGTGATCCGCACCGCGTCCAGGCGATAGGCGTTATCGGCATGCAGCATCGCCCGGTCCGCGACGGGGAGGCTCAGGTCCTGGGCCCAGCCGCAGCGGGCGTACTGGGTGAAGTCGACGGCGAGAAGCCGGCCCTCACTGTCGTAGCCCACGGAATAGTCGATGCGGAAATCGTGCCGCTTGCCGGTGATGACCATGTCGTCGTCCCGGTCGTAGCGCATCTTCACCGGTTTGCCGGTCAGCGACGCGACCACCGCGCAGGCACAGGCCAGCGCGTTGCCCTGGCTTTCCTTCCCGCCGAAGCCGCCACCCATCCGCCGGGTCTCGACCCTGACGGCGTTCATCGGGGTGCCGATCGCCTCGGCCACCTTGTGCTGGATCTCGGTCGGGTGCTGGGTCGAGGAATGGACGACCATGTCGCCGCCTTCCTGCGGCAGGGCCAGGGCGGCCTGGCCTTCGAGGTAGAAATGTTCCTGCCCGCCGATCTTGACCGATCCGGTCAGGCGATGCGGCGCGGCCTCCAGCGCCGCCTCCGGGTCCCCCTTGGTCCACACGACCGGCCCGCCCTCGAACCGGGAGTTCGCGGCCAGCGCCTCGTCCACCGTCAGGATCGGCGTCTCCTCCGCCACGTCGATGGTCCCCGCCCGTGCCGCCTTGCGGGCTGCGAGGTGCGAGGTCGCGGCAACCACGAAGACCGGCTGGCCGAGGTAGTGGACCGTGCCGTCCGACAGAAGAGGCTCGTCATGGGCGCTGGGCGAGACGTCGTTGGCGTGGGGCAGGTCCCCGGCCGTCAGCACGGCGACCACGCCGGGCATGGCGCGCACGGCGTCCAGGTCCACCGAGGTCACCCGCCCCTTCGCCACCGGGCTCATCCCGAAGGCGAGGTGCAGGCAGCCGGCGGGGACGGGGATGTCGTCGACGTAGCGGGCGGTGCCGGCGACGTGGAGCGGCGCGGCGTCGTGGGGGAGGGGCTTGGCGACACTCATGCGCTCACCTTCAACACGCTGACCGGCGCGCCGGCGAGGTCGTGGTAGTAGCGGGTCAACATGTTCCGCGCCGTCTCCAGCCGGTAGTCCGCGCTGGCCCGCATGTCGGACATCGGGGTGAAATCCTCGCCGAAGGCGGGCAGGGCGGCCTCGACCGTCTCCTCCGACCACGGCTGACCGACCAAAGCCGCCTCCACCGCCGCCGCCCGCTTGGGCACCCCGGCCATGCCGCCGAAGGCGATGCGGGCCTCGGCCACCACGCCGTCCGTCACGGTCACGTTGAAGCAGCCGCAGACGGCCGAGATATCCTGGTCGAACCGCTTCGACAGCTTGTAGCAGCGCAGGGAAGGGGCCTCGGCGGGCAGGGTCACGGCCTCGACGAATTCGCCGGGCTGGCGATCCTGCTTGCCGTAGTCGAGGAAAAAGGCCTCCAGCGGCATCTCCCGCCGCTCCGCCCCGCGCCGCAAGTGCAAGGTCGCGCCGAGGGCGATCAGCGCCGGCGGGTTGTCCCCGATGGGCGAGCCGTTGGCGATGTTGCCGCCGATGGTCGCGGCGCTGCGCACCTGGACGGACCCGTAGCGGCGGATCAGTTCGGCGTAGGAGGGGTGCGCCTTGCGGACCCCGGCCAGCACCTCTGTCATCGTGGTCATGGCGCCGATGCGCAACGTCTCGCCTTCGCGGGTGACGCCGCGCAAGTCCGCGCAACCGTTCAGGAAAGCGACCTTCGGCAGATCCCGGAGGGACTTCGTGACCCAGAGGCCGACGTCCGTGGCCCCGGCGATCAGCACGCCATCGGGGTTCTCGACGTACCACTCGGCCAGCGCATCGGCGCTCTCGGGCACGTAGGGCGGCGCCAGCCCCGCCTTGCCGGGCGCATCGCGCATCCAGTCGGGGACAGGCTCCGAGGCGGCGGCCTCGGCGGCCCGCACGATGGGCGCGTAGCCGGTGCAGCGGCAGAGGTTCCCGGCCAGGGCGTCGTCATGCCCGGTGTCGCCATTGAGGTGCGCCGTGGCCATCGACACGATGAAGCCGGGCGTGCAGAAGCCGCATTGCGAGCCGTGCAGGGCCACCATCGCCTCCTGCACCGGGTGCATCTGCCCGCCCGGCCCGGCGATTCCTTCGACGGTGCGGACGGCGCGGCCGTGCAGCTGGGGCATGAAGAGGATGCAGGCGTTCAGGGGCTTTGCCCCGCCGCCCTCCTCCGTCACCATCACGGTGCAGGCACCGCAGTCGCCCTCGTTGCAGCCTTCCTTGGTGCCGGTGAGGCCGCGCTCCTCGCGCAGCCAGTCGAGGAGGGTCCGCGTCGGCGGCCCGTCCCACTCCACAGCCTCTCCGTTCAGAAGAAACCTGATGGCCATGTGCAATTGCCCGCCGCCTTACCGAAGTTTCGAGTGTTGTCGCGGCCCCCGTCGATGCGGCGTAGACGGGCGGCCCCCTCCCTTGTTGGAGGACCATGAAACCTGCCGGGGCCGTCTTTGGCAAGGGTGGTCAGGTCGGCCGGTCAGATCGCCCTGGCGTCAGAGGTCGCGGTCCTGCGACGGCGTTCGAGGTCGATCGCCATGAACCCGAGCTGATTGATGAAATGTTCGCTGGTGTCCCTGCGCCGGGCGATGGTCTCGCCCTCGGCGATCATCACGGCCTCCTCGACATAGTCGATGCGGGCGCCGGCGCCGAGCGGCGTGAATGACAGGGTTGCCGAGTGGCTCCACGCGAGACGGCCGTTCAGTTCGAAGCGGCAGCTTTGCTCGACCCTCTTGTTCGGGACGATCCGGCTGATCGTGGCTGTGCACCTCACCTCGACGTCGGGGCCCACCCGGGTGCGGAAGAACGAGATCCCACCGGGCCGGAAATCGTGCCCGAACTCGAGACATTCGAATGCGGATTCGCCCAGCTGCCAGTCCCGGAACAGGTCGGGCTCGGAGACGATCTCGAACAGCGTCTCGACACGCGCGTCTACCGCGCGGGCGATGTGAAAGGCGCCGGTGCGGGCCAGCCCTTCGGTCTCGGTCTCCTGCTGTCTGTCGTTCACTTCCACTCCCTTCCGAAATGGATCGGTGGGGCGCCATCGGCCCGTTCGGGGCACGCAGACACACTCGCCCGAAACCCGATCGAGGCCATGACCTTGGCCGCATTGGGCCGCGACGTAAAGGAATTCGCGGCGATCGGGAAAACTGGAAGTCCATCGGACCCGCCGCCCGGTCCCGGCGCACCGCAGCGGAGTCGGCCCGCCGCCCGGCCGCCGACCCGCAGCGCGAGGCCGCCTGGAAACGCGCCGCGGCCGTGTTAGCGCCCTCGATTCGGTCCCGGGACGCGCCGAACCATTCGAGTTCGAGGGCGGGGTCGATCG